>CAILTG010000087.1 GCA_903837125.1 Candidatus Magasanikiibacteriota bacterium
ACAAAAAATTAATTTATTGTTTAAAAATTATAAATTACAAATTAAAAATTGTTATTACTCTATCACTCTAAACACTTCTTCTAAACTGGTAATTTTGTCTAATGCTTTTAACACACCATCTTGTACCATAGTAATCAGACCTTGACTTACAGCAATTTCTTCTATAATATATTCAGAAACTTTATTACTCAAAATCACTTCCTCTATTTCTTTACTCATGGAAAAAATTTCATAAATACCCACCCGGCCTTTGTAACCCAAGCCATTACAGTTAGTACAACCACGACCATGATAAAACTTTAAATTATTTACATCAATCTTCATTTTCTCTTCTGGAGGCAAAGCTCCTAAAATTTTTCCCAACCGCTCCAATAAATGAGAATCAATTTCAGCTTCTTCTAAACAATTAGGACAAATTCTCCGTACCAAACGTTGACCAATTACACAATTTAAGGCTGGTGCCAAAAGAAAAGGCTTAGTACCCATAGACATAAAACGAGGAATAGCTCCTGAGGCGCTGTTGGTATGAATGGTAGAAAGAATAAGATGACCTGTTAAAGCTGCCTGTATGGCAATTTCAGCTGTTTCTAAGTCACGAATTTCGCCCACCATAGCGATGTCTGGATCCTGACGTAAAATTGATTTCAAACCCTTGGCAAAAGTGTAATCTTTACTATAATCCACCTGACTTTGATTAATTCCCGGCATCTTATATTCCACCGGATCTTCCAAAGTAATAATTTTTACGCCCGGTTTGTTTAAAATTTGCATGACAGCATACATGATAGTGGTTTTACCAGAGCTGGTTGGACCAGTGGTAATAATCATACCATTTGGCCGTTCAATTTCCTGTTTCAAAACAGCATAAGCCCTGCCACGCAAACCCAAACTATCCAAACTTATTCCCTCATGCGTTTGATTTAAAAGACGCATCACTACGCTTTCACCATAAATTGTGGGCATTGTAGAAACGCGTACATCCACTGTGCCTTGTGGCGGTTTAATAGTAAACCGTCCATCCTGTGGTTTATCAAAAATATTAATTTTTAATGAAGAAACCAATTTAATGCGTGAAATTAATTTACCAAAACTTTCTTTGGGTAAATAGGCAGCGTCATGCAAAATGCCATCCAAACGAATTCTTACTAACACCCGTTTTTCTTCCACTTCCACATGCACGTCAGAGGCATCAAGTTTTAAAGCTACCCCCAAGATAAGCGTCAACATATCGGAAGCAGTTTTTTTATCCAACAACTTTTGAAAAGATTTAAAATCCGTAACATCAGCTTGCACTTTTGCCAAATCATCAGTATGAATTTCTATATCCTTGGTAATAGGCTTAATCACTGGTAAATTTTCATACAATTTAAACACCCGATCTAAACTTTTTTGAGAAATAACATAACAACTACCTGAGGCATGATTACGTTCTTCTATTTCGTGTATTAATTCTTTCACTGATTCTTTCTGAGGATCCATAGCCCCAAACCGGAGCTCATCAGGAGTAGCTAAAAAACAAACCATCTTTTCTTTATTTGATTGTTCTTTGGTTAGCTGACGCAAAGCCTCTTGGCTAATAGGAAACTTCTCTAAATCAATATGTGGAAAACCTATTTTAGTGGCCAATTTCTGTGTTTCTCGTTCTTTTTCCACAAAAGAAACATTGGCAATTTTTTTATTAAATTTGTCCTCTGTTTCTTTGGAAGCAATATGCAAAACAGGATGATCTACTTTTTCAGTATCATCTTTTTTATTTTTTAAATTCTTTTTTAACAAATCGTTAATATTTGGTAGACCATTCATAACAATATTCAATATACATGGAAAAATATACAGATTATATTTTATTCCGTGTATCTTACATTTTGTTTACTATTCATTTTTCCACGTCAAAATATGCACTATTCTACTTTTAATTCCCTGATGATGCATTTTCATAAACAAATAGGTCCAAACTGTAGTGGTAAAAGTACTGAATATTGAACCCAAAAAAACTATCAACAAGGCAAAAAATAAAAAGGCAACTACCACGCCCACCAACCACAAAGTACTGCTTAAAGTATAAGCAGCAAAAAACCACAACACTATTGATGGCAATAAACAAATAAATAAACCAAAAATGGCTACCAGACCCAATACCAAATTGAGTAATATTACCACCAAAGCTATTTCCATTGATACTAACCAATGATCTAAAAATAATTTCCAGGAAGCCCGCAGGGCCTTACCTAAAGAATAATCCTCTATCACTATATAACCAGCTGTATAAATTAACCAAAAAGAAACCATTATACCAACCCCAGTAGCTAAAATAAATAATATCAAAAACAAAAATAAGTCTGCTACACTTGGCTGATTAATTGCCGCCAAAGTTCCCCAACCCACTACCACTGCCAAAACCACAAAAATTAACTTTTTAAAAATATTAATAAATAATAACCGCCAAAAATGTTTAATTCCAGATTTCCAAGCATTACCCAAATGTGGCAGATGACCTTTTTTAACAAATTGTCCAGCCGCACGAATCAAAGCGCCTTGTGAACATACAGCTGTAAAAATTAAAAGTAACACCAAACCTAAAAAAATAAATAATAGCCAAATTAGCCAAACCCAACCTACGACCGACAAACTGTAGTGACCACCGGCAAATAAATTATGAACTAAACCAGGAGCAGCCAACCAGGTAGGATATAATGCATAAGTACTGGCAGCCATACCCACTTTGGTTAATAATTCCAAAATACCTAACTGTCCTAAGAAAGCCGCAAACAAACCAAAAATCCACAATCTTTTATGATGCCAAGTTAAATCCCAGCTAGCACGCAGGGCCTGGCGGTAAAGTGGTTCATGCATAAAATTGAAGTTAAAAGTCTGTAAAGTCCCTAAAGTCATAAAGTAAATCAAAAAACTTTATGGACTTTACAGACTTTATGAACTTTCAGATTTTATTATACCACAAAAAAATAAAAACGGCTAAACTGAAAGTTATTAACACAACAAAATCCGCTTCATCAGCGGATTTTGTTTTCCCATTCTTTTGATCTTTAATTCTACGCCACACTCTTTTTAACATCCCCCATTATCCTTACAAATTCTTCCTGCTCTACCGTCTCTTTCTCTAACAACTCTTTCACCATTTCATCCATTTGTGCACGATGTTCAGTAATAATTCTTTCTGCGGTCTTTTTACTATCTTCTAATAAACGATTTATTTCTGCATCAATAGTTTCGGCTGTTTTTTCGGAATAATTTTTCTTCTCATGAATTTCTTGTGCCAAGAAAATCAATTCTTCATTGTCGCCATAAGCACGTGGCCCAAGTTTGTCACTCATACCATAACGCATAATCATACTAGTTACCATTTGGGTGGCTTGTTTTAAATCATTTGAAGGGCCAGTAGACAACTGTTCATCTCCATAAACTAAACGCTCTGTCACATAACCTCCAAGTGTCATAGCTAATTCATCTTTAAATTTTGCTAATGTTTTGTAGCGCACATCAGTTTCTGGCATAGAAAGTGTATAACCACCAGCCAAACCACGGCCAATTATTGATACTTTACGAATAGAATCACAATTTGGTAAAAAATGCCCCACTATTGCGTGTCCAGCTTCGTGATAAGCAGTCATTTCTTTGTCTTTAATGGTCATTACCCGAGATTTTTTCTGAGGCCCGAGCATTACTTTTTCAATACTTTCCAATACTTCTATTTCAGTAATTTGTTTTTTATTACTGCGTACGGCCAAAATTGCGGCTTCATTCAAAAGATTGGCTAAATCCGCACCAGAAAAACCTGGCGTTCTCTCGGCCAATTTACGAATTGAAACATCTTTAGCAATTGGCTTGCCTTTAGCATGCACTTTTAAAATTTCTTCACGATCAGCAATATCGGGCAAATCAATTACTACTCGACGATCAAAACGCCCAGGACGAAGCAGAGCTGAATCTAAAACATCGGGACGATTGGTAGCCGCTATCACAATTACACCCAAATTAGGATCAAAACCATCCATTTCCACCAATATTTGATTTAAAGTTTGTTCACGTTCATCATGTGATCCGCCAAGACCAGAACCACGTTTACGACCAACAGCATCTATTTCATCAATAAAAATAATAGCAGGTGCTGCTTTTTTAGCTTTCGTAAATAAATCACGCACACGAGAAGCACCAACACCCACAAACATTTCCACAAATTCTGAACCACTAATATGGAAAAATGGTACATTGGCTTCTCCAGCCACAGCTTTGGCCAACAAAGTTTTTCCAGTTCCCGGTGAACCCATGAGCAACACTCCTTTAGGAATTTTAGCACCCATTTCAGTAAATTTTTTGGGATCTTTCAAAAAATCCACCACTTCTTCCAGTTCTTCTTTAGCTTCTTTGGCTCCAGCCACATCCTTAAAAGTTTTTTTGTCTTTTTCTTCAGGTTTCACCTCACGCGCGCCAGACTGACCAAAACCCATAGCTCGATTATTTACGCCCTGCACCTGCCGAGTCATAAAATAAATAATCAAAATAATTACCAGCATGGGAATAAGTATGGGCAAAAGTTGTTTTAGCCAAAAAGACCAACCTGATTCTTGTTTGATAATTAAATCCACTTGGCTTAATTTATCCGGAGCCACACTAAAATTAGACATTAATTCAGAAAAAGATTGGGTGGATTCTTTTTGCGTTTGTTGTGGTTTGGCTTTATCATCTTTTAAGATTATGTCTAAATTGTCTCCGTTAACCGTAACACTTTTGACTTGACCAGCATTAATTTCTTGCACCATTTTACTAACACCAATTTGCTCTGGTCCTTCTTTAGTTAAAGGTGAAAAACTTAATAATCCTGCTATTAACAGCAAAGCCAAAAAAATAATAATAAAATTTTTAACTAGATTTTTCATAATAAAAAGGCTTAAAAGGCCTAAAAGGCTTGAAAAGCGTAAAGGCCTAAAATATTTATTAGTTAGGTAACTATACGCTGAAAAAAAGTCTTTGTCAATTGGTAATATTAAAAACCACCCCGCTTTTACGAGGTGGTTTTTGATCTTCTGATCTTTTAATCTTTCTTCTCTTCAACCTTCTCTTCAGCTTTCTCTTCAGCTTTCTCTTTAGTTATTTCTGCCTTTACTTTTTTGCTCTTTTTTTCTTTAACTTCCTCACCTGGGGCGGACTTTTCTTCAACTGGAACTTCGGCCTCTTCAGAATCTTTTTTATCATCCTCTTTTTTAGCCTTGGCTGCCTTTTTGCCTTTTACACCTTCCAATTTTAAGCCCAAACGATGTTCAGATGGTTCAATAGAAATGATTTCAAAACTATGACGTTCGCCAACTTTAAACTTTTCACGAATTTTTTCCACACTAACATTACCTTCATCAAATAATTCAGAAACGTGAGCCAGCCCATGAATATCATCATCTAATTTTACCATTAAACCAAATGGCTCTACTTTATGTACATCACCTTGTACAATGCCGCCTACTTTAAATCTATCTTTTACAGTCTTCCAAGGATCTTCTATTAAACGTTTAATGGAAAGATAAATTTTTGATTTATTTAAATCAATAATTTGAGCTTTTACTCGTTGGCCAACTTTCAACACATCTTTAGGATGGTCAATTCTCTGCCAAACGATTTCAGAAATGTGCACCAAGCCCTCTAAACCTTCACCAAAACGAATAAAGGCGCCAAAAGAAGTTAACACACTTACTTCTCCTTCCACAATATCACCAATTTTATATGATTCCAACACTGCTTTTTGTTCATCTTCCCAAACTTCTTTTTCAGAAACAATTAATTTATTATCATTTTCATTAACATCAATCACTTTTACTTGTAAATCTTTATTAATCATTAAACGTAATTGTTCCAAAATTCTGTTTTTATCACCACCAGGTACGCGTGGATAATGATCAGGGTTTAATTGTGACACTGGCAAAAAGCCATCCACACCCTCTAACTGCATCATTAAACCACCTTTATTGGCAGCAGTAACTTTGGCAGAAATTGTTAAGCCATCTTTCATCCATTCTTTAAATTTTTCCCAAATCATTTGGTTGCCGGCCACACGGAAAGATAATTCCATTTCGCCATTCTCATTTTCTTGTTCCATTACCGTAGCTTCCACTTCATCACCAATTTTTAAATCAGCAAACTGGCGAGATTCAGAAAATAATTCTTTACCACGCACCACACCCACAGCCACGCCGCCAATATCCACGCGCACCGCGCTGTTTTCTGCGGAAATTACTTTACCTTTAACTAGGTCGCCAACTTTTGGTAATTGCAAATTGAAATCTTTTAATAAAATAGCAAAATTACTTTTACTGTTAGTTGTTTCCTCTTTTTCTTTAATAGTCATAAAAATAATAAAACGCACTCAAGTGCGTAAAGTCAACGCTATTTGGTTAAGAATAAAATTAACCTGCGGGTAGCGTTTGCCACACAAGTCCCCGGATGGGGAAAAGTAAGTAGAGAGAGTGTATCATACTGTACGGTAGGTGTCAAGCTCTTAATGTTGATAATTTTCTGTCCAAAATTTGTATATTATTATGTGTATTTTGTATATTGTTTAGCCCTTGCACCCCTCTAAAAAAAATGGTATAATTTCGTCGTAATTTTCAATCTTTTAATTATTCAATCTTTTAATTATTATGCATATAAGCTGGCTCGGCAACACGGCTATAAAACTACAAACCAAACCTTTTGATCAAGATATTATAATTATTATTGATCCTTATCGCCCAACCACTGGCGAATTTCCCAGAAGCTTAATGCCAGACATTGGACTATATACCAGAGGCGAAGATGGCAGTATTACTCTATCTGGCAACCCTTTTGTAGTTTCCGGCCCTGGTGAATATGAAAACAAAGGCGTATTAATTACGGCTGTACCTGGCTCAGATGAAAACAATATCATGTTTAGAGTTGATGCTGAACAATTAAGTGTGGGGCATCTAGGTTTAACCAACAAACAACTAACCGATGAACAACTGGAAGCTTTGTCTGATGTAGATATTTTAATTGTACCGGTTGGTAATGGCCAAGGTTATGACGCAGAAAATGCGGCCAAAGCTGTAAACATTATTGAACCACGGATTGTTATTCCTATGGCTTTTAAATCAGAAAATGATCCTAAGGCCCTGGGTGTAGAAGCATTTTTAAAAGAAATGGGCGCCTCGGCTAGCACACCAGAAAAGAAAATTATTATTAAGAAAAAAGATTTACCACAAGAAGAAACGAAGGTTATTGTACTCGCTAAGGAATAGCTGACAAACTGCATTATAAATTGAAAAATTATTTTGCAAAAAAAATCCTATCAATTTCAAATTCACCTAATTCACCTAATTTCTAATAAAATGCCGAATAAAAAATTACCAATTAGACATTTTAAATTTTATTAGGTGAATTATAAATTAGTAAATTAGAAATTTACAAAGTATGCCTGTCAAAAAACATTCAAAAAAAAATCATACCAAAGATACAGAGAAAAAAGTTGCTGAAATACAAAAAGAAATTAAAAAAGCTGAATTGGCTGTACCACCAGTGGCTGAAACTGTTGAAGAGATTTTTCCTATTCTACAAAATAAACCTACCACCCCCAAAGAAAACATTATTAATGAATACCAAGACCGGAAAAAAAAGAAAACTTGGGTTTGGGTTTCGGTAATAATTTTTTCAGCTGTTATTTTTTTTATCTGGGCCTGGAATTTATATGTTTTAACAGTTGATATTTCTCAGAAAAAAAATAATAATCCTTTTGGGGATGCCAGTCAAGAATTTAATAAAATCATCACGCAGGCCAACAGCCCAAGTGATAATCTACAAAAAACAACCACTACTATCAAAGATCAAAATAGTGAACAAGTAAAAAATTCTTTAAAACAAGCGCTGTTGCAAGCAATCGCCGTAAATATTAATTCAGCCATTACCACTTCAACCACCTCCACCACTACTGTTTCATCCACAATTTCCACAACCACTTCCAAAACTTTTCCAATTAGCGATAAAAAAACTAACAAATCAATTATCAAATAACAGATAGCAAATAGTAACTTTTATGAAAGAAAAACAACCTATTCAAGATAAATTAATTCAACCAAACATCGGCAGAATTGAACCAATTCAACTGGTTCAAGAAATGCAAACATCTTATTTGGATTATGCCATGAGTGTAATTGTGGCCCGCGCCTTGCCTGATGTTCGAGATGGCTTAAAGCCGGTACACCGCCGTATTCTTTATGCTATGTGGCATATTGGTCTGCGCCACACTTCCAAATTCCGTAAATCAGCTCACGTGGTTGGTGAAGTGATGGCTAAATATCATCCACATGGCGATAGTAGTATTTACGAAGCCATGGTGCGTATGGCACAGGATTTTTCCATGCGTAACCCCCTAGTGCAAGGCCAAGGAAACTTTGGCTCCATGGATGGTGACTCAGCTGCTGCCATGCGTTATACCGAGGCTCGGCTTTCAGCCATTGCCGAAGAAATGGCCTTTGATATTGAAAAAAATACTGTAGATTTTTCCCCCACCTATGATGGCTCACACCGAGAACCAAAAGTATTACCCTCAAAATTACCTAACTTATTATTGAACGGCACCATGGGTATTGCAGTAGGCATGGCCACCAATATTCCACCACATAATTTAGGAGAATTATGCGACGGCATAATCGCTTTAATTGAGAACCCAAAAATTACTGTGGAAGATTTAATGGAGTTTGTTAAAGGACCGGATTTTCCCACTGGTGGCATTATTTATAATAAAAATGACATTCTTACCGCTTATGCCACAGGCAGAGGTGGAATTGTCATGCGTGCCAAGGCAGAAATTGTAGAAACTAAAGCCGGAACTTTTCAAATTATTGTTACCGAAGTGCCTTATCAAGTTAACAAAGCCACTTTGATTGAAAAAATTGCTGATTTAGTGCAAGAAAAAAAATTAGAAGGCATTAAAGATTTGCGCGATGAATCTAATAAAGATGGCGTACGGGTAGTTATTGATTTAAAAAAAGATTCCTACCCTAAAAAAGTCCTAAACAAACTATTTAGTGTAACTGAACTACAAACCACTTTTCACGTAAACATGCTGGCTTTAATTGATGGCATTCAGCCCCGCGTTTTAAATCTTAAAACTGTTTTGGAAGAATATATCAAACACCGCCAAGAAGTAATTAAAAGAAGAACTGAATTTGATTTGGAAAAAGCCAAAGAACGTGCTCATATTTTAGCAGGTTTAAGCATGGCTTTAGACAAAATAGACGCCGTAATTAATACTATTAGAAAATCCAAAGACAAAGATGACGCCAAAAAGAATTTAATGGAAAAATTCAAATTTACCGAACGACAGACCGTGGCTATTTTGGAAATGCGCTTGCAACAATTGGCCAATTTGGAAAGACAAAAAATTGAAGATGAATTAAAAGAAAAGAAAACTTTAATAAAAGAATTAGAAGAAATTTTAAACTCTGCCAAAAGAATACTCGGCATTATTAAAGACGAGGTCAAAAAAATAAAAGAAGATTTTGCCGATGTTCGTCGTACGCAAATTATTGCCGGTGGAGTTAAAGAATTTAGTGTGGAAGATTTAATTCCGAATGAGCCAACCATCATCATGACCACTCGCGATGGCTATATTAAACGCATTCCACCAGATACTTTTAAAACTCAAGGCCGAGGTGGCAAGGGCGTAATTGGGGTAACTACTAAAGAAGAAGATATTGTTGACCAATTAATCTCCACCAACACCCACGACAGTCTACTTTTCTTCACGACCAGAGGTAGAGTGTTCCAACTTCAAGCTTATGATATTCCCCAAGCGCAACGCACTGCCAAAGGCCAAGCGATTGTAAACTTCTTACAACTGGCCCCAAATGAAAAACTCTCAGCCATTCTTTCCATGAGTGACATGAGCAAATATAAATTCTTAATGATGGTGACCAATAAAGGCACTGCCAAAAAAACCGCTATTGAAGATTTCAACAATGTCCGCCGTTCTGGCTTAATTGCCCTAAAATTAAAACCGGAAGATAATTTGGAATGGGTAAGACCCACTTCTGGAAAAGATGACGTAATGATTGTTACTTCCGGCGGTCAAGCCATTCGCTTTAAAGAAGCCAATATCCGCCCTATGGGCCGTACTGCTTCCGGTGTGCGCGGTATGCGTTTAAAGAGTAATGACCACATTGTGGGTATGGATATAGTTTTAACAGAATTGGTAAAAAATAAAGTTTTGGAATTATTAGTAATTTCCGAAAATGGTTTAGGAAAACGTACCCCACTTGATGAATACAAAGTCCAAAGCCGAGGAGGATCTGGAATCAAGACTATGAATATTACGCCAAAAACTGGTAAAATTATTAGTGTAGATGTAATTAATACCACTGAAGAGCGTGACCTAATGGCCATTTCGGTAAAAGGACAAGTTATTAGAACCCCACTAAAATCCATTCCTAGTTTAGGCCGAGCTACCCAAGGCGTACGAGTAATGCGGTTTAAAGAAGAAGGAGATAAGGTTGCATCGATGACGCTACTCTAAACACGATACAAAATACACATAAAAATATACAAAAAAACACCGGCCAACAGCTGGTGTTTTAAATTATTTAGAACAAGTCTGGGGTTCGGGGCGGAAACTGTTTGAGCTACACACGCTTGGCAGATCTAAATTTTATTAGCAGGGCGAGTTTTTCCGCCCCGAAACTTTTGGTACTTTTGGTTACAAAAGTACATAAAAATTATCTACTCAACAACTTCAACGCTTCTTTCAATAAATCTTCACTTTTTTTATTTTCGCCGCTTAATCCTTTTGCTACTTGTCTCACTTCATCTTTGGAATAACCCAAACTCACCAACGCATCCACAACTTCGCCCAAATTCCCCGACATTTCGCCACTCTGAACTCCGAACTTTGAACTCTGAATTTTACTTTTCAATTCCACCACAATTCGCTCAGCTGTTTTCTTGCCAACCCCACTCACTTTGGTTAAATACTCCACATCACCCCTGGCAATGGCACCAGAGATCTCTTCAACCGTGCCAAGCGATAACAAATGCAAAGCCGATTTTGGTCCAATACCAGAAACATCTAAAAATTTTAAAAACAAATCTTTTTGATCCAAACTTTTAAAACCATAAAGTTCCAGACTATTTTCTCGCACTGCCAAATAAACATTCAATTCCACTTCCTGATTATTTTTTAATTCTAAAAACAAAAATGGCGGCAAATTTATTTCATAACCAACTCCACCAGTTGTTAATACAGTAATTTTGTTATTATCTTTGTTGATTATTTTGCCAGTGATATATGAAATCATAGTGAGGTTATAATACATCTATTTTGTAATATTTTCAAGACACAAAAAACACCACTCTTTCAAGCAGTGTTCAAGTGATAAAGTTATTAAGTGGTTAGATATTATTTAAGTTGTTCTGCCACTTCCGCGGCTAAATCATTCACTTTCTTTTGCATGCCTTCACCCAATTCAAATCTTGCAAAACGTCGTACTGAAATTTTCTCACCAATTTCTCCAGTTTTTGCTTGCAACAATTTTTCAATTGTAGTTGTTTCGTCTTTGATAAATGGCTGTTCTAACAAACAATATTCACTGTAATATTTACTCATCTTACCTTCCAAAATTTTCTCAATCATTTCTGCTGGTTTGCCTTCGGCTTGAAGCTGAGCGCGATAAATTTCTTTTTCTCTTTGCAAATCTTCTGCACCAACTTCTTCACGTGATAAATATTTAGGATTGGCAGCCACAATATGCATGGCAAGATCATTAATTAAAGTTTTAAAGTTATCTGTTTTGGCCACAAAATCAGTTTCACAATTTACTTCCACCAACACGCCAATTCTACCACCACCGTGAATATAAGAATAAATCAAACCTTCAGCGGCAATTTTATCAGCCCGTTTAGCGGCCTTTAAAATACCTTTTTTGCGCAACAAATCAATGGCTTGTTCAAAATTTCCACCTGTTTCTTCCATAGCATTTTTACAATCCATCATGCCAGCACCAGTTTTGGCGCGAAGATTGGCAATATCTTGTGCTGTTATAGACATAGTATAAATTTTTAATTTTTAATTTGAAATTTTTAAACAATTTACAGTCTTGATCTTAATCTCAATTCTTATTTCACCTGTCCCGCAACCTTCACCACAGCACTGGCTTGAGCCAATTTATTTCTCTCCCACTCTTTATTTCCTTCTTTTACTGCTTCAGCTACCAAATCAACCATCATTTTAATAGAATTTACAGCATCATCATTGGCTGGAATAAAATAATCAGCTTCATCTGGATTGGCATTGGTATCAGCCACACCAACAATAGTTATGTGCATTTTTTTGGCCTCAGCGACAGCGGTTCTTTCCTTTTGAAGAGAAGGAATAAATAAAGCATCTGGCATTTTTTCAATAGTAGCTAAACCAGACAAATATTTATCCATCTTTACCAATTCTTTAGTCATTTTTAGTTGTTCTTTTTTAGTATATTTTTCAATCTCTGGTTTACCTTGAATTGCGGTCATCTCATTATAGTGTCTAATCAATTTTTTAATTTCCACGAAATTAGTCAACATTCCACCCAACCAACGCTCCACCAAATAAGGCATACCACAACTCACTGCTGCTTCCTTGACGATTTCTTTAGCTTGAGGCTTGGTAGAAATAAATAAAATAACTTTGCCTTCTGCAGCAATTTTCTTTACAGCTTCCAAAGTTTCCACAAGTTTAACTTGAGTTCTGTCTAAGTCAATTACATGCACTCCGCCACGATCGGTATAAATATTTGGCTTCATTTTTGGATGCCATCTAGACGATTGGTGCCCAAAATGGACGCCGGCCTGGAGCATTTCCAGGATAGTTGGTGTTTTCATATACAAGTTTCCTTTAACCTCTTCCCGCGTACCTCTTAAACCACGAGACATGATTTAAGAAGAGGAAATTTTTAGTGCGGAAATGGGTGATTAATAATGGCGATATGATACTGGAATTCTGGTTACTTGTCAAGAGAGGCGTGTTAATAATTATCAATTCACCTAATACCTAATTCACCTAATAAAATACCAAATGTATAATTTAAAAATTTGATATTGGACATTTTATTAGAAATTAGGTGAATTTGAAATTAAAAATTAAAACGGTTATTTCCCCACAAATAATTGTTTAAAAAACTTAATTTTGCTATAATACAGTCACTATTAATTAATCATTCTTTTATGCCTTTCAAAAACGAAAAAATGGGTTTTAACAAAATGCGTACTATTTTCTTTTTTAGCTTAATTGTTATCTTTGGATTAATAATGCTTTATTTAGTTAAACCATTATTTTATCCTATTTTTTGGGCAGCAATTCTGGCTATTATGTTTTACCCCACTTATCAGTGGCTGCTTAAACATCTTAAATCCCCAATTCTGTGCTCCTTTTTATGTTTATTAATGATAATCTCTTTAATTATCATTCCCTTAGTTATTCTTTCCATCTTGGTTATAAATCAATCAGTAATTTTATACCAAACCGCTGCCCAAGGTGATCTATTAATACAAGTTAAAGGAATTGGCACCTGGCTCTCACAAAGTAGCTTTGCCCCCTATTTAGAAAATGTGAGGACTTATTGGAATGAAAATTTTCAAGACCTGGCCAAGACTACCAGCACTTTTCTCTTCAACAATTTACAAAACTTAACTCAAAATTCAATCACTTTTCTTGGACTATTCTTTACCATGCTTTATGCTTTATTTTATTTCTTAAAGGATGGAGCAAGAATTTTAAAAAGACTAATGCATTTATCACCTCTTGGCGATAAATATGAAGAAATACTTTACTCGCGCTTCACTTCTACTGCTCGCGCCACTTTAAAAGGAACCTTGGTAGTAGGTGCGATTCAAGGATTGCTTGGTGGAATCATCTTTTTTATCACCGGAATTAAAGGTTCATTAATCTGGGGAGTATTAATGGCCGTGGCCAGCATTATCCCAGTATTTGGCACTTCCCTTATTTGGCTACCTGCAGGAATCATTATGCTGGCCCTAGGCAATACCTGGCAAGGTGTCACCATACTAATTGCCGGTTTTGCCATGATTGGCACCATTGATAATTTAATCCGTCCCAAACTAATAGGTAGAGATACTCAGATACATCCCCTATTGGTTTTATTTGCCACCTTGGGTGGTTTAATTATGTTTGGAGTATCTGGCCTAGTAATTGGACCTGTTATCGCCGCGCTCTTTCTAGCCTTTATCAATATTTACGATCAACATTATTCTACTGAATTGAAAAATAATTAAACGTCCAAACACCAAGGTACAACAATTTTAAAAGACGCGCCACGGCGCGTCTTTATTTATTAATTTTTAACTTGTTTTATCATCTCTTCTACCATTTCCTCGGCTTTTTGTTGCATTTCGGCAGATGACAGACCAACACCAACACCATTTTTTCCCGCCACAGCGGGATCCCGCTCGCTGCGGGATAACTCCTTTACTTGTTCACGAATTAAATCACCACGCATTTTTTCTAATTCATCGCCATAATCTCTAATTTTTTTCTTCAATTCTTCAACTCTTTTTTTATCTTGTTTTACCGAGTCAACATCATCATTTTGAGCCAGCTGTAATTGTTGACGCAACTGACGAATAGCCAATAACACACTTTGCATGTGTAAGACAATATTTTGCATTTGCTTTTTACCCTGCCTTACTTCTTTAACAATAATATCAGCCCGCTCCATAGCTGCCCCAGCCTTTAATTCATTATCTACTTCACCTTCCTTACTTTCTCTATTTTCAGCAGCCGCTTCCGCAGCTTCACGCGAATGCCTGCCAAATTCTGCTTGTTGGGTTTCTAAAGACATAATCTAACAAGATACAATATACCTGGAATAAAATACAAAGATATATTATCACTTTAAAGAACACTTGCCAAATCTAAAAAAGCATGATATATTTTGACTTAGTTTAAGCCCGGATGGCGGAACTGGTAGACGCACAGGACTTAAAATCCTGCGGTAGTAATACCGTGCGGGTTCGATTCCCGCTCTGGGCACAGGGCTTCGCTAAGGCTACGCCCTGTAAGCAAATAAAATAACTCTACTTCAGTAGAGTTATTTTTTATTCTTAATCTTAGTCTTAATCTTTTTTCCATTTAACCTCTGCCACTCCACTTTTCAAATTAAGAAAACTAACTTAGCAATACCTTTATACCCGTACTGGCCAATTTGGCCAATCTGCCCCAATTTTTTGGTTTTAATAAATCAGCAGAAAACAAATCTTCTAAATGATGCCCACCGGTAGGCAAAGCTTTAAGCAAATAACGTAAACCAGGCGCAGGCTTTACAAAAGACAAAATTTGAAAAGAAATTTGCGAAACTTTTTCCGCAAGCAAACCATCAGATTCAAGAATGAGTTTTAAAGTTTGGACTAATTTTGCTCGTTTTTCAACATCTATACTTGTCTCGGACATCTCTAAAATACTGGCAGTTACTGATTCCGCATTTTTAAACAAAATACCTTTAAAAAATTTCCTCACTTGTTTAACTTGATCAGGCATTTCACCCACTGCCCCAGTATCAATCAACGTTAAAGTTGCATGGTCTTTGTCCACAAAAATATTGCCATCATGCATATCAGCATGAAAAACTCCTGTCTCAAACAATCCCTCAAAAAGCAGTTCACCAGCTTTCCGCGAAGCAAGCGCATAAAGCTTGGGATCACTTTTGGCCAATTTTTCTAAAGATATACCTGAAGCAAATTTTTCAATCAACATATCTATCGTGGCCTTTAAAACTTCTGGCACCTTCACTTGCCATTCTCCTACCTCAGTGGGCAAACTGGCCCGCAAAGTATTAGCTCTTTTAGCTTCCAACTCAAAATCTACTTCATCATTCAATATGGCTCTTAATTCACCCAATAAATTTTCCGGCACTTCTTTTCCGTGCCTACGCAACAAGTCAAAAATTTCTCCCACCACTTTTAAATCATGCTCTAAATATTTATAAGTTGGCCGCCGCGCTTTCATTACTTCCTTTTCTCTACCTCTTTTAAGCTCATGCACCTGCCCCATAGAACCAGTTGATAACATTTTACCTATCTTGGTTGTTTCCTCTGCACCTGCTGAATTTTCATAAATTTGTGCCACTCCCAATTTGCTAAAAGGTGTTACTCCATCTTTAAGACGTGACAATTTTTCTTTGAGCTTAACAGACATTACTGTTTTACCTTCGGCAAAGGGCATATGTTTGCTTTGTGATAATATTTGCCCCAATTTTACCCCCACAGCGCCAGATTGTTCCAAAAACAAAGTTATAAATTCTTCAAATTCCAATTTCTCTTTACCTTTTTCTTCCATGGCCAAATACAAAGCAGTAAACAACTGCGACCGACGTTCGGGAATTGATGATTTAAACACTTGAACAAAAACCTCTTTCAATAAACTCCCCTCATTTTCTCCTAAATCAAATTTACTATCAAAAATATTTACTAAAAATTTCTCCATCAATTCACCCTCTTCTTCATTGGTTGGTTCCAAAACTCCTTTATCAAAAATCATCAACTCATTCAATGTTTGTTTTTTTTCTTTTTTGGTCATGCGCGCAAACTTTTCTCTTAAATTTCCAAAATCTAAACCATACAGTCCAGAAGAAATCATTAATTCTTCTGGTGGTTCTTCGTTAATTCCCAAAAGCCAATTAATGTATTCTATCCTCTTTTTGGGTTCCAAACGCTTCATTTCAGTACGAATTACCTCTACTGCCACCACTTGAATTTCCTTTTCTTCTCCACCACCACGCATAATACCCGCTGTAAATAAGTTGCCTATTTTATTAACTTCCTTGGGAGTAAATTCATATTTTTCCAAATATTCAGACAAATATTGATCTCGGGCCAAAGACGGGTCTGGTAAATATTTTTTAATTAAACGCAAATGATCATCTGCATCTTTTGGTTCAATTTTTGATAATACCATTCTGCCCAAAATAATTTTCATTTCCGTAGAATCCAAAACTGGTAAAATTTGATCAAATAAATGTCGTAAAATTAGCGGATCAATTTTTTCTAATAATTTTTCACTAGGAAAATCCAAAGTATCTATAAATGAAACAAAAGCAGGCATTTCTTGGGCGTAAAGAGCTTTAAAGCCTAAATCTTCTATATGATCTGCCAAATCAGTAATACTTGAATCAGGTTTTTTTTCTAATCGCTTCCAAAGTTCTAATTTTAAACTTCTAATAGCCAAATAGTCCCTAAATTCATTGGTTGGCAATGTTGAGTTAATTTTGGCCAAATTCAACTCCAAACTTTTACTTTGATCACAAAAATACTCCGGATTTCCACGATATAATTTCAAAACAGCCAATTGATATCCTTCTAACTGAAAAGAATAGGCACAATCATCACTTATCAATTCACCTGATTCTTTCAATCTCACATACCTCTCTTTACAACCCTCAGCCAGCGCAGGTAATTCATCTTCAAGTTGTGTAGCCATCCTCATCATTTCGCCAACATTCAAACTATCATGTCCATCATGATAACCGCGATTTCTTAATTTACTCCATTTATAAAAATAATCCTTAATTGATTCAAACAATTCTTGGCTTGAACCATTTCTAATCCACCACTCATATAACAAATCATCTCTAAACTCAGAAGCTGGAAAATTTTCAGTTAAATCATTAATATTTAAATCTAAATCTTTAAAAATTTTCTTTAAGTTTTCATGTTCAGTATAACCCCAATAAGTGCGGTCACTATTAGCAGATAAAAAATTATTTAATTCATCATTATTTATTATTTTGGCAATTCTTTTTACTCCACTAACAATAATACTGTCTTTAATTTTTTCATACCCCATACTTTTCTTATTTTTTTCCTTTTTTTCCAAATTTTCATAAATAGCTGATAAGTAATCAAATAATTTTTTTCTTACTTCCCAACCAATATTTTCATCCTCCATTATATTACTTAAATCTTCATGGGATACTTTGGCACCTAAATCCAAAACCAAATAAACACAATCTATTGATTCTATTCCTAGTCTCACTGCATGAGCTCTTAAAGCTGTTTCATGCCAAGAACCTGAATCAAAAAAAGTTTCTTTAGACAAACTTCTGTCCAAAGAACTATAAAAAATTTCCCGCTCCGGTAAATTACGTTTAGCATTAGAAACAAATTTATCAATAATTTTCTTGGTAATTTGTTCATCAAAACCATCGGCCAAAATTTTTTCAATCATTCTTTCGGATGTCTCTTGGCTCATTTTTGCTCCCCACTCAACCTCTCCAGCTTCACCATAAACTTTTAAAAGTGTTTCATAAAAATCATTCTCACTTTTACCATAGGTTAACATTGTTTGGCACAATTCAATATATTTTAAACGCAAGGCTCTTAATTCAATTTCTTTGGTTCCCTGATTAAGTTGTTCTTGATAATAACCAAAAAAAGATTCTGGAGCAAAATGTCCGTTAGATTTTTTTAACATTTCCAAACAGCCTGGGCCGGAAATATTAGAAGCTGTAAGCTCCATCCTTTTTTTTAATTCGTCTACTGGCTCGTCCTCTTGTGTAAAAAAATATTCCTGATTCTGAAAAATTGAAGTTAAACTTTTAGGCAAAAGGAAATAAGGTTGTTCTTTTACCATCTCACCAAAATTTATATTAAGTTGTTTAACCAAAAAAGTTAATCTAGTTGTTAACTTAATAAGCTGAGGCAAATATTCAACTGGAATAATTATTCGCTTATCATAAGTATCCCCTTCAGTAACTAATTTCAAAATATTAGATTTTACCTCATCTGGTATCTCAGCCGGCAATCCTGTTTTAAGTGAATTATATAGTAATTCTTGTAATTTATTTCTTAATTCTACTGAATTTGCGTTAATTATTTTTTTTAATTTTTTATTTAAATCTTCATTATCAAAAACCAGGTTATCCTCAAAATTATTTTTCAACAAATAGCTAACAAAATCATGACCAGCCTTTTGCCTATCTTCAGCCGTTTCCATTTTTGCAGGTGCTGTACCACGACCATAGGATTTTCTGCCCCAAACTTTCATGGCCATGGCTATTAATTTAGTTTCTCGCTCTGGCAAGGTCTCACCGCTTAACCACCTTTCCGACAATTCTTTAACTTCCGGTGTAATTTGAGAGGTGTTAAAACTTTCAGATTTTTTACTGCTATAAGTTCTAACTGAAAAACTTTTTGCCTCTAACAATATATCCACGCCATCTTTTACAAAATCATCCTCAGCGGTTGTTAATTCCACCCTTCCAGAAACATGTTTAGACCAATCCACCAACCAAGCATCTTCATGAGTTTGTAAAATATTTTCACCTACTTCGTTACGAGTGGTAAAATCAAATTCCTCTAAATCTTGTCTATTTTTAAATAATTTTGACTCCAATTCAATTAACTCAACTTCTTCACCACCGGTTAAGTTGGATTCACTTTTCTTCTTTTTTAATTCAACCACCCTGGCCTCATTTTCTTCTAGTTTAGCTTTTTCTTTCAAATAGGCAATCTCACACTTTTTTCCCAATTCTAAAATATGAGCAAAAAAATAATGTTTAAAAGAATCATTTTTTGCCACTTCAGAAAATAACTTAAATAAATTCATTTCTTCAAACAATCTGGCGTCAAGATTAAGTGCCTGAAAATCCAGACCGGCAGTCTGCAAGGCCCCCAACAACTCATCAGTATTTTTACCTTTACTCAAGCTTAAAAACTCCTGAAATGCTTTATCACTTTTTGACATGGCTTCAACTTCAAATTCCCAAGCAGGATCTTTTTTATCTAATCCTAAAAGAGACAAATCCTCGTTTGACAATCTCTGGGACACTTCCACCAATCTACTCTGACTGGCAGGATGGGTTAAAGAATAGGGAATATCACCACCAAGAGATTTGAAAAACATTTCAATTTCTTGTTCAGCACGCGGGTTAAAACCCGCTTTATCCAATAAATCCACGGCTCGTAAATCTGCATCATATTCATCTTGACGTCGGGTAATTCTTTGTCTTTCAGGATCTCTTTGTTGCAAAATATGTCCCAACTCGTGGCCAATCACCGACGCCACATGTCCTTCGGTCAGCACTTCTCCGCGACTTTTAAAATATTCCTGTGCCTTTTTTATTAAACCAGAATAATAAAATATTTTTCTATTATATTGCCCTTCATGATAAATGCTCGGCCCCTCCTCCTTAAATTTTTCATCAACATCTTTTTCATCAATCAAATATACAAAAGCATTGATAACTTCACTATTAATAGCCACAAGCTTAATTTGTCCTTTAAAACCAGCGGCTTTTGCCAAGCGATCAGTTAGCTCCTGTATTTTTTGGAGCATGGCCTCATTTTGTTCCAAACCAATTTGCTCGGTAAAAATCTGCTCAGCACCGTCTTCCAATCTGTGGTATCCAGCTTGGGCTCTTTTTTTATCACTATTTTTATATCTTTCTCTAGCCTCTCGGTACTTCTCCATTATTGAATCTTTTTCTGCTTTTAATTTTTCCAATAACACAACATGAGGTGGTCTGGTATCACCTTTTTTAACGGCTTCCTCACTTTCAACTGATTTTTCTACTGGTTCGTCGCCAGGTCTCTGAGGATCTGCCATATAATATATTATATTATTTTTTCCATTTAACTTCAACCACTCCGCTCTGCCAATTAATCCATCTGGCCAAAACAAACAAACAATCACTCAAACGATTTAAATATTGTTTAATTTCTAGAGAGACTGAATATTTTTCACTCAACTTAATCATACATCTTTCAGCCCTTCGACAAACTGCTCGGGTTAAATAACTTTGGGCTGCAGCCAAATCGCCACCTGGCAAAATAAAATTTTTCAATTCTGGAAGATCGTTGGTCATTTCATCAATCCACTTTTCAAGCATTACTACATCTTTTTTCCCCAATTTAGGAACTTTTTTTACATTTGTCTGTAAAGTTGCCAAATTAGAGCCAACTACAAATAAATTATTTTGCACTTCAACAAGTTTAATTCTTACTTCTGTGTAAGGATCAGCACAATCTTCACTCTCATGTTCATGTTCCTCTTCACAAACTACCCCTGCTAATTCTGCGACCAACAACCCTAAATTTGCGTTAAGTTCATCCACTTCCCCAATCGCTTCCATTTCTAAACAAGACTTATCCACGCGTTTTCCGTCAAGTGTACTGGTTTTACCTTTATCGCCGGTTTTAGTGTAAATTTTTGGCATATATTTATATCTCAATTCTAGTAAACAAGTAACTTCCAATGCCAATGAAAAATATGGAAAACTTCAATCATAGTGGAGTTATTTTACCAGAAAAAACTCTTTAATTAAAGAGGACAACAAAATCCGTCCCGCATATTGCGGGACGGATTTGTTTTTATTGTATTTTATTATGTGTATTTTGAATCTTGTTATGAGCACCCAAGTGACTCACCACAATTCAAACACTTATAACAACTGCCATTTCTTACAGTAATATGTCCACAAGTAGGACAAGCTGGAGCGTCTCCCATCATTTCTGAAAGTGCGGCGTCTGAAGCATTAATTGTTGACACTACTTTTTCTTCCAAAGTTGGCAAAGACGACTGCAAATCAGGCATTCTCTCTACTTGAATAACGTTATTTCCTTCAACCAAATTCATACTTTCCTGTTTATTTTGCATTTCCGCAAGTTTAGCTAAATTCTCAAATTTATTTTTTTGAATTCCTTTAGGTTTTACTTGTACAAAATCTGTACGGCCTAAATATTCCATGCCAAGTACCCGAAAAACAAAGTCAATCACTGAGGTACAATTTTTAACATTAGGATGATCAGTAAAACCGGCTGGATCAAAACGAGTGAAAGTAAATTTCTCTACATATTTTTCCAAAGGTATACCATACTGCAAACCAAGTGACACCGAAATAGCAAACAAATTCAACATGGAACGAAAAGCTGCACCTTCTTTATACATATCAATAAAAATCTCCGCCACGCGTCCATCTGGATATTCGCCAGTACGCAACCATACTTTTTGTTGGCCAATGCGCGCGGAAATAGTTATACCGCTCCGCTTGGCTGGCAATTTACGTTTTTCACCATGCACATAAATTCTTTTTTCCGTAACTGAACCATCTTGGTTATAACTTTCCATAGGTTTAGCTGCGCCATTATACTGCTGAAAAATTTCAGCTGCTCTAGCCATGGCCGCTGACATATCTGAAACATTTACAAAGTCCAGTCCATGATTTTCTGGGTTGGCAGTCGGTTCTTCTTTGTTAATAATATTTTCTATTCCAGTTTTTATTTCAGTTTTAGTCTCAATCTTAATCTCAATCTTCTCTTCTTTTTTAACCTCGCTTTTTTCATCACCTTTATTTTTAGAACTAGTTGAGAGCGGTTGACTTAATTTACAACCATCACGATACAAAGCCACGGCTTTTAAACCCAAACGCCAACCCTCTTTATAAGCATATTTAACTTCTTCTAAAGTAGCTTCATTAGGCATATTGATAGTTTTGGAAATAGCCCCAGAAAGAAAGGGTTGTACTGCGGCCATCATTCTAATATGCCCTAAATAATGAATAAATCTACGGCCTTTTTTACCACATTTATTGGCGCAATCAAAAACTGGGTAATGTTCTATTTTTAGATACGGGGCGCCTTCAATAGTCATAGCGCCACAAGTATAATCATTAGCCTCCATAATTTGTTCATCAGAAAAACCCATAGCCCGAAGCATATTAAAATTAGGGTCATTATATTCTTCAGCTTTAAAACCCGCACGCGTTAAACATTCTTCTCCTAAAGTCCAAACATTAAATGCAAATTTAATATCAAAAGCGCCTTTAAGAGCTTTGTTAACATTTTGAATATCACCATCATTAAAACCTTTACTCTTTAAAGTTTGAGTATTAATTTGAGGAGCGGTAGTAATATCAGCAGTGCCTTGCATATAATCCAAAATCGCCCGAGCTTCTAGTTCATTATAGCCCAAACTTTTTAAAGCATTAGGCACACCTTCATTAACAATTCTAAAATATCCCCCACCAGCTAATTTCTTAAATTTAACTAAAGCAAAATCAGGTTCTACACCTGTTGTGGCACAGTCCATAAGTAAACCAATGGTTCCGGTTGGTGCGAGTAAGGTGGTTTGAGCATTTCTAAATCCAAATTTTTCTCCCCAACTCAGTGCTTCATTCCACAATTCTCTGGCCGCGGTTAATAGATAAGCTGGAGCATGTTCTGGTTTAATACCAACTGGCGTAATAGTTAATTTTTCATATTCATTTACTGGCGCATTAAAAGCTGCCCGACGGTGATTTCTAATTACTCGCAACATCTCCGGACGATTCATTTCAAATTTAGGGAAAGTTCCTAAAAACTTAGCCATTTCCGCGCTGGCATGATAACTTTCAGCCGTCATAATAGCAGTAATTGACCCAGCAAAAGCATAAGCTTCTTCTGATTCATAAGGAATACCGAGCATCATTAAAACTGAACCTAAGTTGGCATAACCCAAACCCAAAGTCCGAAAATCATAACTACCTTGAGCAATTTCTTTAGAAGGAAATTGAGCCATTAATACTGAAATTTCCAAAACCACAGTCCATAATCTTACGGCATGCTTATAACCTTCCACATCAATAGTTTGTGCTTCATTATTAAAAAACTGAGCTAAATTTAAAGAAGCTAAATTACAAGCTGTATTATCAATAAACATGTACTCTGAGCAAGGATTACTGGCATTGATGCGCCCTGATTCTGGACAAGTGTGCCATTCATTAATATTACCGTCATACTGCACTCCTGGATCAGCACAAGCCCAAGCAGCATAAGCAATTTTATTCCATAAATCACGAGCCTTAAAAGTTTTACAAATTGTGCCATCCACCCGCCAAGTCAAATTCCAAGAAGCATCATTTTCTACTGCTTCCATAAATTTATGCGGCACACGTACTGAATTATTAGAATTTTGTCCGGCCACAGTTTGGTAAGCTTCACCCTCATAGTCTGAAGGATAACCTGCAGCAATTAAAGCTGCCACTTTTTTTTCTTCTTTGGCTTTCCAATCAATAAAAACTTCAATATCCGGATGATCCAAATCCAAAATCACCATTTTGGCGGCACGTCTAGTAGTACCACCAGATTTTATGGCGCCAGCTGCCCGGTCACCAATTCGTAACCAACTCATTAATCCTGAAGATTTTCCACCACCAGACAAAGGTTCACCATTGCCGCGAAGCCCAGAAAAATTAGTACCCGTACCAGAACCATATTTAAATAACCTAGCTTCACGCACCCACAAATCCATAATTCCACCTTCATTCACCAAATCATCAGAAACTGATTGAATAAAACAAGCGTGCGGTTGCGGGTGGGTGTAAGCATCTTTAGCCCGAGTCATTACTCCAGTATCAGGATCTACATAATAATGCCCCTGCGAAGTACTATTAATTCCATAAGCCCAATTCAATCCTGTGTTAAACCACTGTGGAGAATTAGGAGCGGCCATTTGTTTGAGCAGCATTACCACTAATTCATCATAAAAAATTTGGGCATCCTGAACACTCGCAAAATAACCATATCTCTCCCCCCAATAACGCCAAGTACCAGCCAATCGATGAACAATTTGTTTAGCGCTTTTTTCAGGTCCAAGCACAGTAGACCCGTCGCTATTTTTCTTAATTGTTCCGTCTTCATGATATTGAGGGACTCCAGTTTTACGAAAATATTTTTGAGCCAAGATATCAGTAGCCACTTGTGACCAACTTTTAGGAATTTCAATATCCTTCATTTCAAACACTACTGTGCCATCTGGTTCACGGATTACCGAAGTGCGCTTTTCATATTCCACCAAATCAAAAGAACTTTTACCATCAATGCTAAACAGGCGCTTGAAACGAAGGCCGTTTTCATTATAAATAAAATCAACCTTTTCAGACTGCCCTAAGTGTAACTCGGACACAAACTTTGAATCTGTTGGACCCATAAAAAATAGTTAAAAATTTATAAAGATTAGGACTGCTACTCTACTCTAATTTTAATGATTTTGTCCAAATTACTTATTAACCCCCTGTGGAAGAGCTGTGGGTCAATTTCCCGATAAAAAAACGCCACTTAGTGACAATTTTCTTCACGACTGTAAACACTATATATAGTGGTCTAAGAATAAATTCAACCACAACATATTGTGTATTTTAAAAAACTACCATTAGTATAGCACATCCACAAAATACCTCACAACTATTAATGCGACATGCAAATTTTATCTCTGTTAACAGTAAAAAAAATGTTGCTAATTTAGTATGAAATAGGTTATCCACAGCGTAAAGCTCACTAGGTTCGCCACGCTGTCCGACACCAATTAAAAAATCAATCCCCAACTTGTAAATAAGGTGCCAAAAGGATACAATAGCATCAACAAAATACAATATACACATAAAAATATACAAACTGTATTTTAATATGTGTATGTTGTATATTGTTTTGTATATTATTCCAGGTATTTTGTCTATTGTTTTATGATTTCCGAAGAAATAATTGAACAAGAAAAAATAACTGATCCTGAAGCTTCTACCGAAGAAGCCATTATTGAAGTTACCTTACGACCACAAACCTTAGCTGAATTTGTAGGCCAAGAACAAATTAAAGAACCTTTAAAAATCTCCATTGAGGCCTCACAAAAAAGAAAAGAACCAATTGAACATATTTTACTCTATGGCAACCCTGGATTAGGCAAAACTACCCTGGCCAATATTATTGCCCGAGAGCTTGGTGTAAATTTTAAAATTACTGCTGGACCGGCTTTGGAACGAGTAGGTGATTTGGCAGCCATACTATCCAACTTAAATACTGGAGATGTGTTATTTATAGACGAAATACACCGCATGAACAAAACTATTGAAGAAATTTTGTATACTGCCATGGAAGATTACGCTATTGATATTATTGTAGGCAAAGGCCCAGCCGCACGGACATTACGCATGCCTTTAGAAAAATTTACTTTAATCGGCGCCACTACCAAAATCAGTTTACTGTCAGGACCATTACGCGACCGCTTTGGACACGTTTACCATCTTAATTTTTATGAGCCAGAAGACATTGAAAAAATTATTAAACGTAATGCCAAACTTCTAGAAACCGAAATTGCCAAAGATGCCAGCCAATTGATTGCTGAAAGATCACGCCGTACTCCACGCGTGGCCAACCGCCTCTTAAAACGAGTACGCGACTATGCACAAGTGCGTCATAATGGTAAAATAGACAAAGAAATTGCTGATCAAGCTTTACAAATGCTCAAAATTGATCAATTTGGTTTGGATGATGTGGATCGCAAATTATTGACCAGTATTATTGATAACTTCCAAGGTGGACCCGTAGGCCTTAATACTTTAGCTGCTGCTTGTGCTGAAGAAATGGATACCATTGAAACAGTATATGAACCATATTTAATGCAAATTGGCATGATTGAACGAACTTCCCGCGGACGCTGTGCTACTAAACAAGCGTATGAACATTTGGGGAAAAAATGGAAACAGACACTTTTGTAAAAATTTTAAATTTCTAATTCACCTAATTCACCTAATAAAATTTTAAATTTCTAAATAGCCAAATTTGTCATTTGACATTTTATTAGGTGAATTGGAAATTAGGTGAATTGGGAATTTGGTTCTATGATAACTATTCCTCTCTACATCATCCTCTTTATCTACTTCGGCTTCTTGGCAGTCTTTGCCCTATTCTCCATATTCAATTTTTATCACATTATAACTACTGGTGCATTCACCATTAGTAGTTTTGTTTTTAGCTTTTTTACTTTTGCCCTTACCATGCTCACCCTTTATTTTACCTGGCAACTTCTAATGGATATAGATTGGAAAACTCCGCTACTGACTATTGACACCAGTGGTTTTGGTTTTACTTCACAACACTTTAATTAAAACAATATGATTCTCCGCAATCTCATTCATCAAAAACCCTACGAAAAAATTGAATACTTCTTACACCGGCACCCAATAACTTTTTTACCAAAGTTAGTTTTATTTCTTTTAATTATGGCTATGCCAGTGGGAGTTTATTTTTTAATAAACAATTTATATCCTGGCATCTTTTTAGAACCAATAATTTTGTCTCTTTCAGTACTGGGTGCCAGCATATTTTATTTAGGAATTTATTTGTTTATTTACGCCCAATTTGTGGAATTTTATTTGGATTCCTGGGTAGTCACCAATGACCGCATCATAGACATCAATCAATTAGGCCTCTTTGCCAAAAGCGTTTCGGAAATGGATTTATACCGAATTCAAGATGTAACCGTGGATGTAAAAGGTTTTTTCCGCACTATTTTAAATTATGGCAATGTAATTATTAAAACCGCTTCTGGTAACTCCCATTTAATTTTTTTTAATGTTCCTAACCCCAATGAAATTGGCCAAGCCCTAATTCAACTTGCAGAACATGATCGCAAATTTCATCATGACGGAGGATAAAATTGTTCCTCCCCTTTTAGGGGAGGTTAGGAGAGGTATTTAATTCCAATCATGCAATCATTTTTCAATCTTCCACTCTCTACCCAACTCCTGTTGGTTTATTTTTTGTTAATTAACATCATTACTTTTATATATTTCGGTTTTGATAAGCTAGAAGCAGAAATGCACTATCGCCGCATACGAGAAATTACTTTGTGGATTTTATGTTTGATCGGCGGCTCGCTTGGTGGACTTATTGGCATGCATTTTTTTCGCCACAAAACTAAAAAAATATCTTTTCAAGCGGTGCTAGCGGTAATATTGGCAGCACAAATTTGGATAATATATTACTTAATAAAATAAAATCCGCCATTTCGGCGGATTTATTATTTAAAATTATTTTAATCATTTTATCTCTTGTAATAACCATTTAATACTACTCCCATAAACCCTTATACAATACCAATGCCACTTATTTCTTCGACCTTCATCAGCCTGACTCAAAGCATTAAAATACAAACGTCTATTTTGATATAAAAATAAAATCGGTGGATAAACAAACTGCCATAGCATCCAATTAAACAGTAAACGCCCAATTCTACCATTACCATCCTCAAACGGATGAATACTTTCAAAACGTTGATGAAAATCCGCGGCCAGAGATAAGGGATGGCACCCACTTTTTTTGTTCTCATGCCACCAATCTAATAAATTTTTCATTTCTCGTCTTACTTGTCCAGCCGGAGTAGTTGTTTTATTATTTACTATAATATTAACCTTTTTATAACCGGTATTTATTCCCAGTCCATCAACCAACAATTTATGTAAGTTAATTATGGTGTGCTGATTTAAAATAAATTTATTATTTCTTACCAAATTAAAAGCCAAAATAGAATTTTTTACCTCCTTTACTTCTCTTTTTTCCACTGATTTGTTTATTAATTGTTTTTTAACAATAGCATTAACCTCTGCTTGGTTCAGTTTACTACCCTCAATCGCGTTGGATTCAAAAATAAACTGCACAGCGTAGCGAGTCCATAATTGGTCTTTTTTAAAATCTGATAATCCCAAAAATTTATATTTCCAATCCAGGCGCAAACTTTCTAGTTTCATTATTTGCTCGGCATTAAAAATTTTCTCCAACCTAAAAATTTTGTTTACATTTTTTTTAATTACTTCTTTTTCTTTTTCAGCCAAAAGCAAATTTTGATCCGCTAAATTATTAGGGTCCTTTTTACCTAGGTAAACCTGTATTTTCTTATATTTTCCATTTATCAAAATCCTTTCAACAAGGTAAAAATATGGCTTATTCTTGATAATTTTCTTGTATATTTTGGGCATAAAAGTTAGGGTCACAATTTATGTACTTATTATATCAATATAAACATAGTCTGTCAACAGAAAACAAAAAACTTTCGCACATAACGAAAGTTTTTTGTTTACCTCTTAAATCTATAAACTAAATTTAAAAGTCTCCTGGTGCGTATCGTGCACCAGCCGCCGCG
Source organism: Candidatus Magasanikiibacteriota bacterium (assembly GCA_903837125.1). Classification (GTDB taxonomy): domain Bacteria; phylum Patescibacteriota; class Patescibacteriia; order Magasanikbacterales; family UBA922; genus CAILTG01. Next base: position 28,949 of record CAILTG010000087.1, read on the forward strand.
TCTGACGCGGAAAAAAGAACACCAACAGAAACACCTACTGCCATTCCTACTCCTTTTCCAGGAAGTAGAGAAACAGGGCGAGATAGAACAGATCCTTCGAAACCGCACACTCCTTGAAGTAAAGGTCCTCCCCTTTCAGTTCGACCACATTCCTTCCAGTTCTGAACATGCGTGAGAGGTACGGCACAAGTTCGGCAGGTTCGATTCCATTCTTGCGCAGGACCTTGGTCAAACCCGTTGGAAGCTGGCCAATATCGCAAGAGATGCATGCCCTGTGGCCAGTATTTGCCCAGTATAAAACATCATCCTCGCAATTGAATATTGTCCAAACTGCCGAGTCCGCCGCGTCGTAAGCCTCCATTTTTCCCTCACTGTTTTCTCCGCACATGCGGAAGGCATAGTTGCCCACTTTGTCAAAGGACATGTCAAACCATCCTGGTTCAACTTGCCATATTATCATAAATATTAGAACAGGTCAAGATTTTTGGCTTAATTTAGTACAAAAATTGAATATATTAAAAAATGCTACTTGACAATTTTAGCTAAATATAGTATAATTATCTTGTTCTAAAATTTAGAATAATATGCTAGCAGAGGACTTAATAAAAATTGGCTTTTCCAAAAATCTGGCAACAGTTTATTTAACGCTACTTAAACTTGGCAAAGCCCGAGCTGGAGAAATAATTAAACAATCAGGACTCCAACGAAGTGTGGTTTATTCTGCTTTGGAAGAATTTATTGAGCGAGAATTGGTAAGTAAAGTGGAAGAAAAAAACGTAGCCACCTTTAGTTTAAATAATCCGGAAAATTTAATTAAAGAGAATAAAGAAAAAGAAGAAAAAATAAAAGCTGCAATTCTTGAAATAAAAAAATGGCATACACCAACACCCCGTGAAGTAACTGTTTCCGAAGGGTTAGATGCCATTATGCGCGCCACTGACCGAAGTTTATTGGCTCCAAAAGGTGAAACTATGTATGTGCTTGGCGCACCGGCCGCCAATGTCCAGCCAGAATTAGATAAACATTGGCACGACTACTATCATAAAATCAGAATAAAAAAAGGCATAAATTTTAAAGTTTTATTTGATAGACAGGTTGAACAAACAGTAGTGGATTATCGCAACAGTATGCCAGGAAGCGAAGCCAAATTTATGCCTGAAGGATTGGAAATGCCAATCTGGTTTAATATTTGTATGGATGTGGTATCAATCATGGTTCCTGGTGAAGATCCACCTTTAGTTTTTACCATAAAAAGCCAACCCACTGCCGAGGCGATTAAAAAATATTTTGATTATTTCTGGTCGCGAGGAACAAAGAGAAAATAAAAATGTCTTAAAATTTATTTTAATATGTCTAATACTAGAAAAAAACAAGCTGTAAGAGTAACCGTGGTGGGAATGATTATAAATATCTTCCTTACAATTTTTAAATTTACCCTGGGAATTTTAGGAAAAAGTACTGCTATGGTAGCAGACTCTATTCATTCATTTTCCGATTTTGCCACTGACATTGTGGCTCTGCTAAGTTTTAGAATTTCCCACAAACCAGAAGATGAAAACCATCACTACGGACACGGAAAATTTGAAACCTTAGCAGGTTTAACAATTAGTATAGTTCTTTTAATTGTTGGCCTGGGAATATTTTATTTCAGTTCGTTAAAAGTTTATAAAATTTGGCAAGGAGAGTTAGCTGTCAAACCCGAAGTAATTGCAGTTATTGCGGCTTTGGTGGCCTTTATTACCAAAGAATGGCTTTACCGCTACACAATTAAAGCTGGCAAGAAAATTAATAGCCAGGCAGTTATTGCTAATGCTTGGGAACATCGATCAGATGCTTTTTCTTCAATTGGTGCTTTTATTGGTATTGGTGGAGCAGTACTTTTGGGTGGCAAATGGGTTATTTTAGATCCCTTAGCCGGTGTGATTGTTAGTATTTTTATTATTAAAATGGGTTTTTCTCTAACTTATGAAAATGTAATTGAATTGTCTGAATCGGCCATGACGGAGGATCAAATAAAAACTATAGAGGAAATCGCCGGCAATGTGCGCGGGGTTCACAAACCACATAATATAAAAACCAGAAAGATTGGCCATTATTATGCTATTGATTTACATATTGGAGTAGCCTCGTCCTTCAATGTTACTCGCGCTCATAACATTGGCAGCGAAGTAAAAAAACAACTAAGAAAAAAATTTGGCAGAAATACTTTTACTTCAATCCACATTGATCCATTTTTGGATAAATAAATATACCTCTCTTCAATTTTATCATCAATAAAAAAACCCGCCATCAAGCGGGTTTTATTTATAGTTTTTTAATCTTTCGATCTTTTAAACTTCAATCGTTACTCCGTCACTCTTCCACCATACTCCCCTGTTTCAGTATTCACCAAAAGATCTTCACCTTCTTTAATAAAAATTGGTACAGCTACACTCAAACCATTATCCATTATAGCTTCTTTAGTAACATTACCAGAAGCAGAATCACCACGCACTGCTGGCGGAGCATCTTTAACAGTATATTTAATTTTTTTAGGCAATTGCATCGCCACTACCATTCCTTCGTGAGTAGCCATCATCACTTCCAATCCCTCTTTCAAATATTTTACATCATCACCCAACAAATCCGCGCTCACATCAATAGTTTCAAAAGACTCCTGATTCATAAATGAATAATTGTTGGCATTTTTATACAAATACTGCATGGTTACATAATCCACACGCACCACGTCCACTGTTTCACCACTTTTATAAGTAATTTCAGTGCCCTTGGCAGAAGAAATACTTTTTAATTTTGTTTTAACAAAAGCCGACCCTTTGCCAGGATTTACAAATTGCGCAAAAGTAACCACATACAAATCATTATTGTGACGAATAATTGCGCCTTTGTGAATATCAGTAGTATCTCCCATAAAAATTTAATTAAAAAGTTTTGACATTGGCAATGTTATCACATTATCAATGTTTTGTAAACCCCCAAATAACATCACCAACCGATCTACTCCCAAAGCAATTCCGGCTGATTCTGGCATATTTTTTAAGGCCTCAATAAATTCTAAATCAACATCATAAACATCTTTTCCCAATTTTTCTTTTAACGTCTTCTCTTCTTGCAAACGTTTCAATTGTTCTCCGCTATCAGTTAATTCTGAAAAAGCATTAGCTAATTCCAAACCATTAATATAAATTTCAAAACGCTCTGCATAACGCGGATCAGCTTTAGCTAATTTTGACAAAGCCGCCATTTGTGCCGGATAATTGTAAACAATGGTTGGCTTAATTAATTTTGGCTCAATTTCATTCAAAAATATCCGATAAAACAAATCCTCATATTCTTCACTCTCGCCAGGATCATAATCAAAATTTTTACATAACTCAAACATTTTTCCTTTAGTTAAATATTCATCCAGGTCCACTGACACATATTTCTTCCAAAGATCCTTCATTGTTATTTTATTAAATTTAATAATTTTGTCATTTGGATTTGATTGGAAATTGGAAATTGGAAATTGGAAATTATTCTTCAACTTATCCAAAATATAATTAATTAAACTTTCAGTATCCTCCATTATTTTAAAATAATCCACCTGCGTCCGATACCATTCACACATGGTAAACTCCGGATTATGCGTCCCGCCAAAACTTTCATAATCGCGAAAACATTTGCCCAAATAAAATATCTTATCAAAGCCTGCTGCCAACATTTTTTTCATGGTATATTCTGGCGACGTATGCAAATAACCAAAAAATTCTTCACCTTCTTCATTGTGAATTTTTACACCCATTGGTGATAAATACGGCTCCTGACCAGGTAATTCCACAATCGTTGGTGATTCAATTTCAGTAAAACCTTGCGTCCAAAACCACTCGCGCATTAATTTTAAAATCGCAAATTTTAATTCTAAGTTTTTTTTATTGTTCAATAAGTGTGCCAATTGATCCATAACAACCAAATTTTCCCACAATCAAGCCACAATGTCAACCATAAACTTGACTAAATAGATTTATCTTGGTATAATTTTCACGTTTTAACTGGGCCCTTAGCTTAGCTGGTAGAGCGCCTCCCTTGCACGGAGGAGGTCAGGAGTTCGAATCCCCTAGGGTCCACTAGTGCCGAGGTAGCTCAGCGGTAGAGCAGAGGACTGAAAATCCTTGTGTCGCGAGTTCGACCCTCGCCCTCGGCACAAATCGGGGTGTAGCTCAGTTGGTAGAGCGCGTGGTTTGGGACCATGAGGTCGCACGTTCGAGCCGTGTCACCCCGACAAATACAGTATCTCATTATATGCGGGCATCATATAATGGTTATTATCCCAGTTTTCCAAACTGGTGACAGGAGTTCGATTCTCCTTGCCCGCTCTTAAAATAATAGCTTAACCAAGCTGTTATTTTTTATATCCGAAGTGCTCCGAATGTATGGTACCAATACAAAAATATTGAATTACGATAATGAAAATGATATAATTGAAAAATGAAGCTGATTGAAAATAAGTAAATTAATTTTATGGAAAATCAATCAAAAAATAAGGCAATTGCTATTTTTGAGGGTACTCAAATACGTCGCCATTGGAATGAAAAGAAAGAACTTTGGTATTTTTCTGTCTCTGATGTTATAGCTGTTTTGACCAAAAGTGTTGATCCTGTTGCTTATTGGAGAAAATTGAAAGAAAGATTGTTAAAAGAAGGCGGAAATGAAACCGTGACAAAATGTCACGCTTTGAAAATGATAGCACCTGATGGTAAAATGCGTCTTACTGATGTCGCTGATACTGAAGTAATGCTTCGTCTCGTCCAATCAATTCCTTCACCAAACGCCGAACCATTTAAGCTTTGGCTTGCTCGTGTTGGTTATGAGCGTTTGGAAGAAACCGCCGATCCGGAATTAGCTATCAATCGCGCGCTTAAAACTTATTTACAAAAAGGCTATAGCCCAGAATGGGTTAATCAACGTTTAAAAAGTATTGAAATTCGTAAGGCTCTTACGGATGAATGGGAAAAACGTGGCGCCAAAGAGGGTTTGGAGTTTGCTATCTTGACGAATGAAATTACCAAAGCATGGACTGGTATGACAACTAAAGAATATAAAAATTTGAAGGGTTTGAAGAAAGAAAATTTACGCGATAACATGAGCAACTTGGAATTGGTACTAAACATGTTGGCGGAAACAGCCACAACTGAAATTTCAAATAAGCGAGAGCCGAAAGATTTGAATGAGAATAAATCAGTGGCGCATGAGGGCGGAAGCGTCGCTGGGAATGCCAGACGCGAAATAGAATTTAAGACTGGTAGAAAAGTAATTACCAGTCAGAATGCTAAAATGTTATATACCAGGAAAAATTTAAAGAAATATGTCAAATAAAATTGCCAATAAAACCAAAAAAGGAATTTATTATAAATGCAGTCATTGTGAAGATGAAATATATTGGAATACAAATAAAAAATTTACTGAATGCAAATGTAAGGCCATTTATGTTGATGGCTGTGAAGATTATGTTCGAGTTGGTGGCGACAAAAAAGATTACGAAGAAATTTTTAAGTAAGTCAAATTTTTGCTTTTAAATCAGGTGCTTACATACACTTACTTTGTCTTTGTAAAACCGTTTTAACATCCTCTACTAAGAAACTCACTGTAAATAAAACACTAAAACTCTGCTAAATCTGGCAGAGTTTTTGGTTCTGATATTCACTACCCCTTTGGAGAAAAAAGGGCGAGAGTAGAACCGATTCACTCATAGCCATAAAATTTATGAACATGAGTGAATGCCGGGCTGACGCGCCGGCTGACGTTTGTCCTCCATGGATGGATCACTTTTTTTGCTCTTTCATTTTTTTGAGTGCGATTTTTCGTTGCAGAAGTTGTAGATGCCGTATTTCAAGAGATGGATACTTGCTCCAATTATCCATATCCGAGTTTTGTCTTCTTCCGAGTTCGCGGTGAAGATCGACCTCCTCGTTGTGAATTTTTCCCTCCTCACTTTCTTCGTACTCCTTCAGTGGCCGCTTGGTCAGACGAAACATGAGCCAAAATACGAGTACAATCAGCACAATAGTCAGAAAGACATCCATGGTTGATCCCCCCAATTGTGAAAGAGCGCCTATGACACAGTTCTTGACTTTACCTTATACTAATGTTAATCTAGTGTAAACAATGTCGACATAATTCGACAACTAATCTAAACTTATGGAAATAAAATCTTTTTTATCCTTCTTCAATTTATCAGATAAAGAAATCTCGCTTTACGAAATACTTTTTTATGGTGGAGTAATGAGTGCTAGCGAACTTTCCAAAAGAATGGGAATTAGTCGTACGTCTGTTTACGACCAAGTAGCGATATTAAAAAAAACAGGCTTAATTGTTGAATCTTTAGAGGGTGGTATCAAAAAATTTCTTGTACAGCCACCCAATAAAATATCACAGTTAATCGGAGATAAAGAAAAAGAATTAAAAATTGCTAAAAATGATTTAGTGAGTCTAGAAAAAGAATATAATAGTAAGTTGCGAGTGATGATGCCTCGCATACAAGTATACAAAGGTAAAAGTGAACTTCAACAAATGATTAAAGATGTTTTATTATATAGAGATATTACTTTGTATTCATATTGGTCAATTGGCGATACGATGGATCTATTAACCCCAACATTTTTTGCCAAATACCACAAAGAACGTGCCGAAAGAAATATTGCACTAAAAGCTATTTGGTCTAAGGATCAAGCAACAACTAAAAAGGTGATCAGTTTTCTAAACGAACACATGAAAGAAAAAAAAGAAATTCGCATAGCACCTACTGATAAAAATTTCACTTTAGGCTATGAGATTTACGCTAATAAAGTTTGTTTTATTTCTTCGTCAAAAGAAAACTATGGTTTTATAGTCGAAAGTAATGAGTTAGCGGAAACCATGAAAATTCAACACGAAATTATCTGGAATATATCAAAACCGTTCTAACATCCTCTACCAAGCAGCTCACCGTAAAACTTCGCTTAAACAGCGAGGTTTTTGTATATGTTTATATAATTCGGCTCGGACCTTTTTCCTTAACCCCGGACTTGCGAAACGGGCTGACAAAGAGGTTATTTTTCCGAACTAATTTAGACGCCAGTTGAGCAAGTCCGGCAGTGGTCTTTTTGACGCAGAATATTGAATTGTGCTATGCTTAAGACAACATGTTACTGTATGAACAGGTGTATGAATCAGTGTTCATACAGTAAAGGCTTAAAAAATTGCTAACGAAAGCCTTTTCTTCTTTTCAAAATTCATTGACTATTATCTCACCAGAGAATCAACTGAACGGCAAAATATTATTATTAC
>CAILTG010000088.1 GCA_903837125.1 Candidatus Magasanikiibacteriota bacterium
AAGAATTACTAGATGTCTATCATGCTGATCCTAAAAAAATTACAGTTGTCTACAATGGTTACAACGACCAAATTTATAAAAAATTAACCAACACTGATTTAGACAGAACTTTAGATAAAAATGGCATCACCAAACCATTCATTTTTTATGTGGGTCGTCTAGAAAAGAAAAAAAATACCTCAAATTTAATTGAAGCCTTTGCTATACTCAAACAAAATCATCCCGAGATTAAACACAAATTAGTTTTAGTTGGCAACGCCAGTTACGGTTTTGATGAAATAAAATACAACATCAGCGAGTACGGACTTGACCAAGAGGTTATTCTCACCGGTTGGATCAATGAAATCTACATGCCAGACATTTTCAATTCAGCCGACGCTTTTGTCTTCCCAACCAAATACGAAGGCTTTGGAATTCCACTCTTACAAGCTATGGCCTGTGGCACACCAATCGTCGCCTCCAACATTCCACCAGTCGCCGAAGTAATAGGGGAGGCAGGCCTACTTTTCAACCCCAAAAACACCGCCGACATGGCCGACAAAATGTATCAACTACTAAGTCACCCCGACCTTAAAGAAGATCTAGCAGAAAAAGGCCTAACCCGAGTCCAAAACTTCAACTGGCAAAAATGCGCCGAACAGACATTAGCAGTACTAATGAAGAAATAAACAATCCGAATCTGCAAATTAATCTACAAATCTACATACCAAAAAAACCAACAACTGTTGGTTTTTTGTAAATTCAATATAAAATAAATCCTCCCCTTACCAAGGGGAGGTGCCCGAAGGGCGGAGGGGTTCTAGTCTACTCCACCCAAATTATTTAGAAACCCCAACCAAAATCTACCACTAAACCAAAGGCAAATAACCAACCATAAAATCCACGCAACAACCACCCGGCCTAACGGGCGCCACCCCTCTCAAGAGGGGAATATTATTAATATTAGCCACAAAATACCACCAAACTTGACAAATTCGCAAAAGTATGCTATACTTATAAGATAGTTACGAACCTTGAAAAACAATCTCTAACCCCAATAATTATTAAATTTTCCTAGCTCCCACCCAGGATCTTGGATAATTTAATAATTATTTTACATTAGGAGGTTATATAATGACAAAGCAGGAAAAAAAACAGATATGGAGAAAATCCATAATCCTAACGATACTTACTACTATTGTTTATGCCCTAGCATTTATTTATTTTGGTAAAATTACTATAGCATATTTTAAAGGCCTTGGAGTAATCATAAAAACAGATACATCAATTGCTTACTACTTTATCTATTGGCTTATTTCTTATTTACTAGTGAATTATTTATTAATCAAGAAAAAAAAGGCCGAAGAAGATGATAAAAAATTCTTTGATCGTCCATTTGGCAACGTTTTAGAATCACATGGAGTGGTGCTTATAAAGGGCATGATCGTATGGTGTCTTATTGGAGGGATTATAAACACAATAATTTCAATCTCCCTTACTATCTCACTGCTTTTAGCAATAGCATGTATAATCTACTTTCTATTCAGAGAGGAGTCCAGACAATTTTTTAAGAATTCATGGAGCTGGTGCAAAAATTGGTGGAACGGATATTAACTATAAAATATTTATAAAGGAAGTCATC
>CAILTG010000089.1 GCA_903837125.1 Candidatus Magasanikiibacteriota bacterium
GGTCTTTTTGTTGACAAACCTACAATAAAACGCTAATCTCCTTTTATAAAATTGCTATTTAAAAATTCCATAAAGAGGTAAACAATGGACACCGAGGGACTTCAAGACAAACTGTTATTGGAAGCAAAGCTTAGAATTGCATCTAGAAAGAGAATTAGGGAATTTATTTATTTTCTAGGAGCAATAATTTTATTAATTTACATCACGCCGGTTTTAATTAACAACATCGGAGCCTGGTTTGTAATATTAATTTATTTTCTACTCATAGCCACAGGGTCATATTTTAGCTACAAAAAATCTAGAGAAATTTCAGCGGAAATTATCGACCAGCAATACCAAAAACAAATCGAAAAAAAACTAACTGATTATCAAAAACAAGTAGAAAAATTACAAAAGACTATCGATGATGATTGGGCTACTTACGAAGATGTAAAGGAAAAATATCAAAAAGATCTCAAGATTCTTTCTGAAAGCACCCAAGCAAAACAAAAAGCTAACCAAGCAAAACTCTCAGAATTAAAAAACGAAAACGAACTTTTAAAAGAACTTAAATCAAAAAAGAGGTAAAAAAATGGGTAAACGAGAAGATTTAGAACAACGACTAAAGTCGAACATTGCGAAGAAACTATGGGATGCGAAATTAAAAAAAACCACAATAATACTTGTAATCGCCAGTGCTATATGTGGCATTTTATTTTCTCTTATCGCCCCGAATCCAATTTTCGGTTATATAACAGCAGTCGTAATAGTAATACCGGCATGCATAATTATACTAAGAAAAGCAGGCAAAGTTCCTAATGAACTTATTATGCAACTCTTCCCACAAGCGATAGCAGACGAAATCAAAAATAATTTGGCAAAACACGAAAAAATTATTAAAAATCGTGAGCTAGAAAGATTATCCTTAATTGAGCTAGACAACGAAAAACTGAATTTACAAATACTACAAGAACACCCGCAATAATCCCAAAGAAGCTTCAAAAACCGAGGCTTCTTTTTTATTGCTCAAATTATTTAAAACAACGCAATTCACCGTGAACCTCGTTCTGAATTTATCAGCCAGCTCGCTGAATTAGCGTGTTGGATGATATTTGACTTTTTCAGTCTATAATACTATAGTAGCACATCGAACATTTACAATATTTATAAACAAACAGAGACATAAACATGGATGCAATTAACATTATCGCACAACGCTTCAAAAGCAGTTGGTTCCCATCAAAGGATGATAAAATCTGGAAAAAATGGGTAGACTTCAAAGAAAGAAATTCCAATGATTTAGCAAAATTACTTTCTTCTGACATAAAAGATGACTTTAAAAAAAGAGCAATCTTTCTCCTACTAGTCCCTTCAAAAAAATTAAATCCGATTTATTGGAAAGGACGTTTAAATTACGCTGGAGGTAGCCCAAAATTTATTAAGAATATTCCGGCAAATCTTCTAGGCGAAGCCATAATCCTTATTAACAACTTTACAAAAGCACTAGACCCAAAACGCACCGACTACCAAATGCATCAAGTCACCAAGACGCCTGACTTTGAATTAACGCTACCTATCGTCAACGAAGCCAACGAAGCATTGGGATATTACAACAAATGTTTATTGGAATTATTAACAGTGTTACCAATTGAACAAGGTGAAAAAATATTTTCTAATTATTCATTGCGCGACATCACCTACTGGGAATCAATGGAAGATTGCTCTGGATACACACCATTTTTGAATCTAATGCTAAGAAATGACATTGCTGAATATTGGAAAGAGTTAGCGGATTTAAAAATGCAATCAATCATTAAAAATGAAATGTCAGGTAAAACAAAACCAAGACAGAAATGTGAAAAAGCCATCTATGATTATATTCGCACAATTAACTGCGAAACATACGATAAGCCAACTTATTCAAATGAGCTTTTGGTAAAACAAATCACCTTCATGATTAACACTAAACCAATAAAAGACACATTTAGCTCAGGAGTGTTTAATTCGCTATTCAAACGTCTCAATGATCCAATTTATAAAAATCTTCGTTATGAAATGAGCAAACTAGCTATACTCGAAAATGAGAATTTTTGGATGTACAGTGATGATGATCATGAATTTATTAAACGGATAAAAACAGAGTTTGGTGATTCAGACAAAAATCTTTTTAATAAAATTGAAGAACTGATTGCACAAGAGAAAAACAGAGATTTGATAGAAAACGCCTCAATAGTTGCCAACCAAAAAGCCGAAGAACTCCTTCTTTCAACCATGAAATAATAAAACTTCATATTCACTAAGCCTTAGAAATTAAAACACTCTAAGGCTTTTTTATTTAACCAAATTAATTATAAAATAAAAAACCCCTGCTTCGTTACAAAGCTAGGGGTTTTATTATTGTTGAGTTGAGGAAATTGAAATTTCGGATTCAAAATCATAAGGTACTGGATACCAGCCTTCAAGCGCAAATCTTTCTTTGATCCAATCTTCGAGTAATATATTCGGGACTGTCCAATAATAATTTGACCAGGCCATATTTACTGAGCCAAGAGCTCGATGAGTAAACATTTGAACCGTACCTTCAAATTCTGCGATTAGTCTGGCAGCTGTCATTTGATCAGTACTAAAAACAATCTTTTTATCGGTTCGATACCAAGCAACGTGACACAAAGCACAATATAGTTGACTCTTGCGTTCTTCATTTTTTAAATTTTCTAAAACTATTGTTTTTAGTAAATTTTCAAAGGTCACATTATCTTCCTCCTCCCTATAACCCAGCGAAATTAATTCTTGCCAAGTCATAATTTTCTCCTTTATTAAAAGAACATGTCACCCTTACTATATGCTCAGCACAGCAAAAAGTCAAAATTTGACAGTATTTATATTCTATGGCTTAATTAAGTTAATTAAATGTTCTTTGTTAATTTTATTCAGAGGTGGTTATGGATGAGTTTTTTGAAGAGCTAAAGCCGGGTTGTTTTATAGTAACCCGTAGAGGTAAGGAAAGCGTGGCCTATCCTATAAAATATTATGGGACTAATTTTATTTTTCCTGAGTTATGGGCGCTAATGCCTCTTGTTTATAGGGGTTACGCGAAACCAAACCATGCCAGAGCCATGAATTTTCACATGAAGGGAGTCATTGATTATGTTTATAATGGGCACA
>CAILTG010000090.1 GCA_903837125.1 Candidatus Magasanikiibacteriota bacterium
AATCTGGTATAAATGAGGAGCATCCAAATTACTAGGGTGTAATAATTTTGTCTCTCGGCAAAACTAATGGTGGCTATGGTGTAGCGGTAGCACAGAAGCTTGTGGAGCTTTTAGTTCGGGTTCAACTCCCGATAGCCACCCAAAAATAATGAATCAAATGCGAAAGCAATTGGTGATTATATTTTTGGCGTGGCTATCGGGAGTTGAAAGACGGAGGCTGCGAAGCCAGTCTCGTCTTCGAGACTGTGGCCGAGTCGGGGTCGAGAGTACTTGAGATTTTGAAATTTCTTAATTTAAAAAGACTTAGTAACTCGTGACCAACTCCAGATAGTTCGTTTTAATCCCATTTTAACTTGAAGTGTTATAATAGATATTAATTAATAACCATAATTTAAATTATATGAACACACTCATGACTTTCTTTATCGGTGTTGTTGTTGCTCTGATCATTGTTTTATGTATCACATATTTTATTAATGGTGGGGTTAAATTCAACAGTACAGTTATATTTGTGGCTGGATTTGCAATAGGTATGATTACCATGTATATAAAAATGAGATTGATTTATGGGTAGAGATTATTTAATCCCATTTTAATATAAAGTGCTATAATAGTGTTATGACATACATAATCATTGCAGTCGTTATTGTTTTATTAGCTTTATCATTAAAGGTGGTCAAGGAGTATGATCGAGGAGTTATTTTCTTTCTGGGAAAGTGTACTGGTGTTCGTGGTCCCGGCTTAATCATTCTGATTCCTATCTTTGAGCAAATGACGAGAGTCACTCTGCGTACTATCACGATGAATATTCCATCGCAGAAAATTATTACCAAAGATAACGTTTCCATCGATATTGCAGCTGTGGCCTACTATCACATTGTTGATCCCCAAAAATCAGTCGTGGCGATTGAAAATGTTTATGATGCAGTCAATCAGATTAGCCAAACAACCGTGCGAAATGTAGTCGGACGTTTTTCGCTTGACCAACTTTTGTCAGAAACTGGAGATATAAATGTTCAAATTAAAGACGTGATAGATTCACACACTGAACCTTGGGGTGCTCAAGTTACCGCCGTAGAAATCAAAGATATTATTTTGCCTGACAATATGCAACGGGCGATGGCCAAAGAAGCGGAAGCTGAAAGAGAGCGCCGAGCTAAAATTGTGGCTGCTCAAGGTGAATTCCAGGCTGCCGAAAAACTGGGTCAAGCTGCAGACCTTATTGCCGCTCATCCAGTGGCCTTGCAACTCCGCACACTCCAGACCATGTCTGAAATTGCTACTGAGAAAAATTCCACCATTATTTTCCCCGCTCAATTTATGACCACAGTTCAAGAAGCTTTTGCCACACTGAGAGGGGATTCGAATAATAAATAATTATTTTTAATTGTAATTAATGAAAATTTAATTTAGACTGTTATTATCTAGAATTATGAAAAATCTCTTTAATAGACATCTCGTTTTTTGGACCGACAAATCAATTTGGTGGAGGATTATTATGAGTTTGGTTCTGCTAGCTGTTAGTATATTTTTGTTTTACATTGCTCAGTCATATACTAATATTTATGCATCTGGCAGTGTTACACCCGATATAATTCTGGATAATATCCCAGTGTTTAATGTTAGTTTTTTCTTTTTTCAAGGCGCAGCTATTTTTTTGGTTCTTTTAGTACTGATTGTAATTTATGAGCCTAAATACATTCCGTTTACAATTGAAGGCAGTGCTATATTTTTCCTAACCCGTTCACTTTTTATGATCATGACACATTTGGCCGCTCCCGGGTCAGCAACTTATCAATATGTTGACTATGAACACCACATAAAACAAGTTTGGTTTACTCTGCAGTCTGGTAATGATTTATTTTTTTCCGGTCACACCGGTTATCCATTTTTTCTGGCCTTAATTTTTTGGAATATACCCATCTTACGGTATTTTTTTATAGCTTGTTCAGTTGGCGGGGCCACAGTAGTATTATTGGGACATCTTCACTATTCTATTGACGTCTTCTCGGCCTACTTCATTACTTTTGGAATTTTTGAGATTTGCCGAAGAATCTTTAAAAAAGAATTTGCTTTAACTAGAAATTAATATAATCACATGAAAATCAGTTTTGTTATTCCAGCCTACAACGAGGAGAAAAATATTGTTGATTGTATTATATCTATTAAAAATGAATTAGATATTTTTTGTGTTGATCACGAAATAATTGTGGTTAACAATAATAGTACAGATAGAACAAAAGAATTGGCGCTCAAGCATGGAGCAAAGGTGGTGGACGAAACAAGGAAGGGGATAGTCTGGGCTCGGAAAGCCGGTTTTGATGCCAGTAGTGGGCACATTATTGCCAATATTGATGCTGACAACCGCTTAACTAAAGGCTGGCTGGAAACAGTTTATGGACATTTTTGTAACCGACCAGAAATTGTTGCGTTGTCCGGTCCATTAATTTATTATGATTCCCCAGCTCATATAAGAATTTTTACCAAAGTATTTTTTGGTATCGGATTTGTTTTTTCAAAAATGCTGGGTATATTTATTCCCAGTTCAATGCTTCAGGGTGGAAACTTTGTCATCAAAAAAGAGGAATTTAAAAAAGTTGGTGGTTTTGATACCACGATTGAATTTTATGGTGAGGATACAGATGTGGGCAGGAGACTAGCTAAAGTTGGAAAAGTAGTGTGGACTTTTAAATTACCAATAAACTCATCCGGACGTAGATTGCAAAATGAAGGTTTTCTAACTATGGGTTTTAAATATGGCATCAATTATCTTTCAACTATTTTTATAGCTAAACCAGTTTCAAAAAAATACAAAGACATCAGATAATGATTATTGAATTAAGGTTGGTGTTGTCATTTTTCCTTCAATTTTTGTATAATTAACCAGTATTTACTATAAAACTTTATGCTTGAAGTATCCACTGCTATTACTTTAATTTTAACCTACCGCTATTATATTCTCTTCCCCCTAGCTTGTTTTGAGGGACCGATTTTGGCTTTAGTCATAGGTTTTTTGGTACATCTCGGTTATTTTAATGCCGTACCAGCTTTCCTTCTTTTGTGTGCTGGAGATTTTTTTCCAGACATTCTTTATTATTATATCGGGCACTTTGGTCACAAGAAAAATTTTCTAGAGAAATATGGTTCTCGTTTCAAAATTATTGCCAATAATTTTCATATTATTGAAAAGCTTTGGCGAGATCATAGCTATAAAACAATGTTTTTAAGTAAATTAGCTTACGGCCTAAGTACACCATTGCTCATCAGTGCTGGTTTATCGAAAATACCAGTCGGAAAATTTATTTGGCGGGCTTTTATAGTCACTGTTTTCCAATACGGAATAATCATGACTCTCGGTTATTACTTGGGTTATTCATATGCGTATGCCGAAAAATATTTAGTTTGGACTAGTATTATTTTAGCTTTCGTTTTGGTGGCTTTTATTTTTACCTATCACCGAATTCAAACTATCGCTAAACGAAAAATCGAAGAATTAGAAAAGTTAGAACAACAAACAATATAATATGAAAATAGCAATCTTCTCAGATTTCTTTTATCCAGAATTAAGCGGCATCACTGATTCTATAGTGATCCAAGGTAAAGAATTAGCTAGACAAGGACACACGGTGATATTTGTCGTGCCTTGGTATGCCAAAAAAGACTACAAAGTAATTAATGCTGTAAAGAATGATGATTGGGGACCAAATATTATTATAAAGAGATTACCTACTATTGGTGTCCCAAATTCGCCTACTAAGCAAATGCGCTCACCAATTCCGCTCGGGTTTGGTATTTATTGGATGTGGAAATATAGACCGGATGTGATCCATACTCATTCACCAATCGAACCAGGTTATGAAGCAAGAATTTCGGCTTGGCTTTTCAATATTCCGATTGTCGGCACCAATCATACCCCGATGGACAAATATTTAAACGGTCCAAAATGGTTTATAAATTTTGTCTGTCGTCACTATGCGAAATATTATAATAGTATGGCGCTGGTGACTGCACCGAGTCAGTATTTATTGGATTACATGATCGGTTATGGTTTGAAGAATAAAAATATTAGGGCCTTATCAAATCCAATAGAAATTTCCAATTTTTCACCTGTCAAAGATGAGGTAGAAAAAAAAGAATTAAAAACAAAATTTGGATTTACCGATAAAACAATTTTATATACTGGGACTTTAACGCCGGGGAAACATGTGGACGATGTAATTCGAGCGACAGCTTTAGTAAAAAAAGAAATACCAAGTATTACTTTTGCTATCGCAGGACACGGAATTATTCGAAAGGAATTAGAAAAATTGACCGAGGAATTGGAGGTAAAAGATAATGTTAAATTTCTTGGTTTTATAAATAAACAAGTTTTGCCAGCAGTCTACAAAGCCTCAGACTTGTTTGTGATCATGAGTACGGTAGAAACTCAGAGTATCAGTTTGATTCAAGGCATGTCAGCTGGAATCCCAGTTATCGGTGCAAATTCCTGTGCTTTACCGGAATACATTAATGAAACAAATGGAATAGTAGTTCCAGTTGGGGATTATAAAAAACTAGCAGAAGAAATTATTAAAATATTATCCAATCCAGATTTAAGTAAAAAGCTCGGAGCTGGTGGAATTGTTTCAGCAAATAAATGTTCAACTCAGTCGGTAATAGGGGAATGGATAGAGACATATAAAAAGGTGATTGAGAGAAAGAAATAAATTCCATCTTCGAATTAATTTTATGTTACAATAGTTCTGTAGATAAAAATATTCAAATGTCAGAAAATTCCACCACAATCATTGAAGTAAAAAATTTAGTTAGAAATTTTAAGAAAATTGAGGCAGTAAGAAATATCAGCTTTACTGTAAATAAAGGTGAGAGTTTTGCTTTTCTTGGTCCAAACGGCGCAGGGAAGACCACCACTATTAGGATGCTCACTACCTTACTTGAGCCAACTTCTGGTTTTGTTAGTCTCAATGGTTTTGATGTGCATAAAAATCCGTCTGATACTAGACGTTCTTTTGGTATTGTCTTTCAGGATCCAAGTTTAGATACTGAACTCACGGCTTATGAAAATATGTATATTCACGCCGTGCTTTATGGTTTAGAAAAGAATGTTTACAAAAAAAGGATTGAGGAGCTCATGACCATGGTAGAACTTTGGTCTAGAAAAGATGATCTAGTTAAAAATTTTTCTGGTGGAATGAAGAGGCGATTGGAAATTGCGCGTGGACTTCTTCATCACCCAAAAGTTTTGTTTTTGGATGAACCAACCCTTGGACTTGATCCACAAACTAGAAATCTCATGTGGAATTACATAAAAGATTTACGCGAGAAAGAAGGTTTAACTGTTTTCTTTACTACTCATTACATGGAGGAGGCAGATAAGAATGCTGATAGAATTGCGATTATTGATCATGGAGTGATTGTAGCGCAAGGAAAATCAGAAGAATTAAAGACACAAACTAATACAAAAACTTTAGAGGAAGCCTTCTTAGCTTTAACAGGTACAGACATCAGAGAATCTTCTGGTAGTGTCGGGGTTCAGATGATGAAAATGTGGCATGGTAGGAAATAATATAACAACCAACAAATAATATGATACTTTATATTTTATGGTTACGGCAAATCAAGAGATACTTACGTTCTAAGTCCAGAATGATTGGGTCTTTGGGACAACCGATTCTTTTCTTGGTGGCCCTAGGTTTCGGTTTCGGGCCAATTTTTGAGAAGGCTGGTGGAGGAAACTATATTCAATTTTTGGCACCAGGTATTATTGCGATGACTATTTTGTTCACCGCTATTTTTGCTGGCATCGAGGTGATTTGGGATAAACAATTTGGTTTCCTGAAAGAAACTTTGGTGGCACCAGTCAGCCGCACAAAGATTATGATTGGGCGAACTCTCGGTGGGGCAACAGTGGCCACTATTCAAGGTGTGATCGTTTTCATTTTTACTTTGTTTATTGGTTTCCGACCAACTTCTATTTTGATGTCATTTTTTGCGCTAGTAGTAATGTTTTTGATCGCTTTACTTTTTACAGCTTTAGGCACGGCTATTGCTTCACGGCTCGAAGATATGCAAGGTTTCCAACTCATTATGAACTTTTTAGTTATGCCAATTTTCTTCCTATCTGGTGCTCTCTTTCCAGTTGATAGTTTACCAAGTAGTTTTGAAATTATTATCAGAATTGATCCGTTGTCATACGGAGTTGATGCCTTGCGTGGAGTCCTATCAAACGCTGCCCATTTTGGTTTAGGCTTGGATCTTATCGTCTTGTTATCTGTAGTGGTAGTTATAACTATTATTGGTGCCTGGCAGTTCTCTAAGATTGAGATTTAGATTAGCATACAAATATTAATTTAGTCTTATTTTAAGCCATTTAAGCTAATTTTGCTTGACAAATGTATATTTTGGGTATATAATTAAAAAAGAGTTAGTTTGAGCAAAATAATAAATTACAAAGGAGAGAAAAGATGAAAAGTATCGACATTGAGATGGTTAGAAGGATTCTTGGTGAGACTGGTTTCATAATTTCTAAGGAAACCACCGGAGACTTCAAATTCAGAATTTATGCTAATCATTCTAACGGTCTTGGTTTGACTGTGGTTAATTATCACGAAAAACCTAATGTTCTTCACGTATATATTAAAAAAGGTGAAGAATTCACTCATCCAGTCAATGCACCCTTCAACGGCTCAGCCACAGTTGATCTTGAAAAAATAGAAATTTTCAAGACACTTGCTGAGGCAACAGCGAATGGTTGGTTCAACATCGCCGCATAGTTACAAAAGACCCCACAGACCTAAAAATCTGTGGGTATTTTTTTACCTAAATTATTATTATCTATTCCAATTATCCATAATCACCGCCGTAGCGATGGAAACATTTAGAGATTCAGCCCGCCCGACTTTGTCATTCGGGTAAACCTGCTCAAAACGGGGGATAGTGATTTTTTGTGTCACTAATTTTTCCACAGCTGGGGAGATGCCGTTTGATTCGTTACCTATAAGCAAGATCCCAGATTTTGGAAATTGAAAAGTGTGAACATTTTCGCCGGACATGAGGGCGCCGAAAATTGGCAGTCCAATTTTCGGCAAAAAGTCTTCTAAATTAGTATAAAAAATATTAATTCTCGTAAAAGAGCCCATCGTGGCGGAAATAGTTTTACTATTATAAAAATCAGCAGTATTTTTGGAAGCAATAATATTTTTCACACCATACCAGTCAGCAATACGGATAATGGTGCCAAGGTTCCCTGGATCTCTAATATCATCAAGGGCAATGATTATTTCATCGGTTGTGATTGCTGGAACAACATTTTCTTTTTGTTTAACTACAGCGAGCGCAGCATTGTTACTTTCCAAAGTGCCTAATTTTTCTAATTCATCTTGTTTAATAATTTCAAAAGGCACACCTTTTATTTCAGTGAGTGGACGGATTATTTCGATATTTTTATCATAAAACTCTTCGGTGACCAGGAGATGATTAATTGTAAAATCAGAAGTTAGTAGCTCAGCGACGCTTTTAGCGCCTTCAACTAGAAATAACCCTAGTTCTTGGCGGTTTTTCTTTTCATGCAAGGATTTTATTAGTTTAATTTGATTTTTTGTAAGCATTGTTTTTGATTTTTTTTCCTCATTGCGAGCTGGTACTCCGGCGTGGCTATCCAGGATTTTTTAAGATTAAGTCTGGATTGCTTCGCAAAGCCTCGCAATGACGGAGAGATTATAGGCCCAAACTAGATATACTACCAAGATAATTGTTCATAAAAACTGGAATAACAAAAGCTATGGCGATAAGTGGTAGAACTAAAAAGGCAATAGTAAGAATCATGGTCCAAAGAAAATATTTTTTAGTTTTTTCAACATCTTTAGCCATTCTTTCTATAGTTTGCTTCTGCTCGTCTAATTTTTTGATAATTTCGTTTTCCATCGACTAATTATAGCATAGCTGAATATTTTAGTAATAATCTGCTATAATTAACTATTATCAGTTATCTAATTATATTTTATGTCCGGATTTGTCACAAACATTGAAAAGAAGACTCTAGAAAACGATAATTTTCGTGAAGTACTTTTTACTTCCAAACATTGTCAATTGGTGGTTATGTCACTCAAACCGTTAGAGGAAATTGGGATGGAAGTTCATGAGACAGTGGATCAGTTTTTCCGTGTCGATGCTGGTAAAGGCAAGGTAATCATCGCCGGTCATGAGTCATATATAGAAAATGGTTCTGCTGTTGTTGTGCCAGCTGGTAGTAATCATAATGTCATTAATACCTCAGATCATGAGGACTTGAAACTGTATACCATATATATGCCACCTCATCATCGCGATCATACGATTCATAAAACTAAAGCCGATGCTGAAGCTGACACAGAAGATCATATATAACATAATGCAAAAATTAAAAAGCAAAATATAAAATCGACAATTCTGATTGTCGTCCCCGAGACATCGGGGATCCAGAAATAAATATAAAGGATGGATTCCCGCCTACGCGGGAACGACATTAAGAAATATCGTTTTACATTGTCATTTTGCATTTTGATATTTACATTTTCAATTTATTTCAATGAAACCCGATAATTTAGAACACTTAAAACTTGGTGGAGTTGGCGTAATACCAACCGATACTATCTATGGTATTGTGGCCCAGGCCTTTAGACCGAAAGCTGTGGACCGGATCTATGATATTAAAGGGCGACAAGGGAATAAACCATTTATTGTTCTTATTTCGTCTTTGAACGATTTACGAAAATTTAAAGTTCAACTTTCCGAAGACGATAAAAGTTTTTTACTTAAATGTTGGCCAGGCGCTGTTAGTGTTATCTTGCCTGTGCCAAATTCAGATTTGGAATTTTTGCATCGTGGTGAAAAAACTTTGGCATTTCGCTGGCCGAATAAAGCCGACCTTGTTGAAATTATCAAAGAAGTTGGACCGCTTGTAGCACCGAGTGCTAATCCAGAAGGGGAAAAACCAGCCACGACTATTGCCGAGGCTAAAACCTATTTCGGCCACAACGTGGATTTTTATGAAGATGGTGGAACTTTAGAATCTGAACCGTCAACCCTTATTCGGCTGACTAAGGATACTGTGGAAGTATTAAGAGTCGGGAAGGTTACCGTGCCAATTCATGATATGGAGAAAATAGAACGAGTTGAGTCAGTTATTGTTGAAAATTTCTCCCCATCCGTCATTGCGAGGAGTCAGACGACGAAGCAATCCAGGATTTCTTCCGATCTTGATGAAAGTAAAATAGCAGAAACTGATAAAAAACAAAAAATTTCTATAAGTAGTAACCACCCAATGTCTAAAAAAGAAAAGATTTTTTATACCATTTTATTTTTAACCTCGTTGCTTATTTTGTTAATTTGTATTTTAATAAGGTTACAATGAAAAATCTAAAGATTGAAACCGTTTTACCCGGTGCTGGTTACGAGCTTCTGGACAGTGGAGAAGGAGAAAAATTAGAGCGCTATGGTCAGTTTGTTTTGTCACGGCCTGATCCGCAAGCACTGTGGCTCAGACAGTTACCTTTGGAGGATTGGAAAAAAGCCGATGCCTATTTTTATCGTACCGGTGAAAAAGCTGGTTGGAAAATTAAAATGGGTTTGCCTAAGGAATGGGAAATAGAGATGGAGGGCTTGAAATTTCAGATACGACCAACATCTTTTAAACACACTGGTTTATTTCCTGAGCAAGCAGCCAATTGGAAATGGATCGAGGAGAAAATCAAAATGCAAAAATCAAAATGCAAAATTGATGAATTAAGACCAATCAGAGTCTTAAATTTGTTTGGCTATACTGGTGGGGCGACACTTGCCGCGCTATCTGGCGGGGCAGAAGTCACTCATGTTGATGGATCAAAAACCGCCGTCAATTGGGCGCAGAAAAATATGGAATTGTCTGGTCTCAAAGATAAACCCGGACGATTTTTAGTAGATGATGCCAGGGGCTTTGTGCAAAGAGAAATTCGTCGTAATAGTAAATACGATGCCATTATTATGGACCCACCAGCTTTCGGTCGCGGAGCTAAAGATGAAATTTGGAAAATTGAAGAAGATCTAATCCCACTCTTAGAATCATGTCAGAAAATTTTATCTGACAATCCGTTATTTATAATTATTAATGGTTACTCGGCCGGTTACTCGGCCTTGGCGTATGAAAATGTTTTGGAGCCAATTATTAAAAAATACGGTGGTGAAATTGAGACAGGGGAGCTAACTCTAGCCGAAAAGTCTGGGCGATTGTTACCGGCAGGAATATTTGCGAGATGGGTTAAATAAACGAGTCGACAAATAGAGGTCTGTCCGCCTTCGGAGCAAATATTGTATGAATAATCCGGGGTTTCGCTACACGAAACCCCGGTTGCTAGAGTATTTTCCAATCCCCAAATGATACCTGAAACCAGTTTTTCAATTTGACTGGTTTTTTTGTTAATTTTTTAGTATTTTTTTCATCAAAATTCTGGCTTTTCCCATCTTCTCACCAAAATCATTGTCACTCATAGCA
>CAILTG010000091.1 GCA_903837125.1 Candidatus Magasanikiibacteriota bacterium
ATTATTAAATTTAGAGACGAGCGTGATTGGTCTCAATTTCATACACCAAAAAATTTAGCAATTTCTTTGTCTTTGGAAGCTTCCGAAGTTTTGGAACATTTTCAATGGAAAAATGATCAAGAAATTGAAGAATATTTAAAAACACACAAGGAACACATTGCAGACGAATTGGGTGATGTATTTAATTATTTGCTCCTTTTGGCAAATAAAGCTGATATAGATATTATAAAAGCATCAGAAAATAAAATAAAAAAGAATGAAGAAAAATACCCAATTGATAAAGCAAAAGGCAATGCTAAAAAGTATAATCAGTTATAAATTATGATTGTTTATCAATCAACAAAAACAAAATTTACTTATGATGTAATAACAAATAACATTGAGAATGTAATTCTTGATGTTTTTCAAAAAAAATACGGTCGTACAACTACAAAAAGTGAAATTAACGCCTGGAAAAATTCCATGATGTACATGGAAAACATTTTACAGGATAAGGATATTCCTAGTGACTGTGGAATAATGATTGAATACCAAATACCTCAAACTTCAAAGCGTGTTGATTTTATTATAACTGGACAAAATGAAGTTCGAGCTGACCACGCTATTATAGTAGAACTTAAACAATGGGAAAGAGCAGAAGTAACAGAAAAAGATGGAATAATAAGCACTTATTTAGGACAAGCTGTTCGTGAAACAAATCATCCTTCATATCAGGCCTGGTCATACGCTGCCCTTCTTAATTCATATAATGAAGCGGTATATAATGGTAATATTAAACTTAAACCTTGTGCCTATTTACATAACTATAGTGTTGACGATGATGCAGTAAGTAATGACTTTTATTCTGAATACATACAAAAAGCACCAATATTTTTACGAATGGACGCGTTAAAATTACGTGAGTTTATAAAACAATTTGTAAAACATGGCGACAAAGGAAAAATAATGTATCAAATAGAAAGTGGAAAAATTAGACCTTCCAAAAGTTTGGCCGATAGTTTGGAAAAAATGTTGGATGGCAATCAGGAATTTATAATGATTGATGATCAGAAATTGGTTTATGAAACTGCACTTGACTTGGCAAAAAAATCAACAGCTCAAAATAAAAATGTTTTGATTGTTAATGGTGGCCCCGGGACGGGTAAGTCTGTAGTAGCAATTAATTTGCTTGTTGAAATCACCAAACGCGGATTCGTCACACAGTACATTACCAAAAATGCCGCACCTCGTGCTGTGTATCAAAGTAAATTAACAGGTACCCGAACACTTACTGAAATTTCTAATCTTTTTACAGGTTCTGGTGCTTTTATAAATTCTGAAAAAAATATTTTTGATACTTTAATTGTAGATGAGGCCCATAGATTAAATGAAAAATCAGGAATGTTCAAGAATAAAGGTGAAAATCAAATTAAAGAAATAATGGAAGCCTCAAAATTTTCGGTATTTTTTGTAGATGAGGACCAAAAAGTTACCTGGCACGATATTGGAGAAAGAGAAGAAATTAAGAAATGGGCCAATAAACTTGGTGCAAATGTTATCGAGACAGAACTTACTTCGCAATTTCGTTGTAATGGCTCAGACGGGTATTTGGCTTGGTTGGATAATACTCTACAAATTAGGGAAACGGTAAACAAAAGTTTGGATGATATTGACTTTGATTTTAAAATTGTAGATTCTCCAATAGTTTTAAGAGATATAATTTTTGAAAAAAATAAAATAAATAATAAAGCTCGCTTAGTTGCTGGTTATTGTTGGAATTGGATAAGCAAAAGTAATAAAAATTTAAAAGATATAACAATACCAGAATTTGGTTTTGGCATGCGGTGGAATTTGGCGAGCGATGGTAATTTATGGATTTTGGCGCCGGAGTCAGTAAATGAAGTTGGCTGTATCCATACTTGTCAAGGTTTAGAAGTAGACTATATTGGGGTAATTATTGGTGATGATTTAATTGTTCGAGACGAAAAAGTATTAGTTGATCCTTCAAAACGTGCAAAAACCGATAGTTCATTAAAAGGTTATAAGAAATTTTTAAAAGAAAATCCAGAAGTTGCCAAAGAAAAAATGCGTTCTATTATTAAAAATACTTACAGAACTCTGATGACTCGAGGTATGAAAGGCTGTTATGTATATTTTGTGGATAAAGAGACAGAAAATTATTTTAAAAAAAGATTATCAAACAAAAATTAACCCCCTATGCTCACCTACTTCGTCCACGGCACAACGACCGACAACGAAAACAATATTGCGACAGGCCAAACGCCTGGGAAACTTTCTGAAACTGGTATTGAACAATGCGAAAAGTTAAGTGAAATGATTAGCAATCAAAAATTCTCTGTTGTATTTTGTTCCGACCTAAAAAGAGCTACTGATTCTGCTAAACTTATTTTTGGCGACCAACAGGAATTAATTATAGACAATAGACTGCGCGAGGCAGATTATGGCGACTTTACTCAAAAGTCAGGGGCAAATTTTAAAAATGATTTGATTAAATATATTGACTCCCCTTTTCCAAATGGTGAAAGCTACAAAGATGTAGAAAAGCGTGTTAAAGATTTTGTAGAAGAAATTTCACAAAAATATAAGGGCAAAGATATCGCAATTGTAGGGCACCAAGGACCACAATTGGCTCTGGATGTATTATTGAAAGGCAAAACTTGGAAACAAGCAATCAAAGAAGACTGGCGAATTAATAAAGCCTGGCAACCTGGGTGGAAGTACACAATTGAAAAATAAATAAAATATGGACATATTTTCTCATGGACTTTGGGGCGGAATAGCCTTTGGCAGAAAAAGCAAAAAAATGTACTGGTGGTCTTTTTTCTTTGGCATAATGCCAGATTTATTTTCGTTTGGCATTTTAACAGCGGCTACTATTTTAGGCTTGTCTTCTGGTCCAAATTTTGGACATGGGCTCCCCGATCCGGCTGCTGTTCCCCATTATATACATATTCTCTACAACATTACTCACAGCCTAATTGTTTTTGCCTTTGTTTTTGCTATTGTTTGGTTTTTGCATAAAAAACATTTTTTACCACTGCTGGCCTGGGGTTTTCATATTTTAATAGATATTCCTACCCATTCTGTCGCCTTTTTCCCTACACCATTTTTGTGGCCGATTTCTAATTTTATGGTCAATGGCATTAGTTGGGGCCAGCCTATTATTTTGGTGCCGGATTTAATTTTGCTGGTTATTTGTTATTTTATTTGGTGGTTAAGAAGAAGACGGAAAATGGAATAAAAAAGGACCAAAACTTCACATATTAGCGTAAGTTAAACAAAATAATTTGTAGTTAATATTTACTATGGATTCAGAACACCAACCACCACAATCTACAAGTCGTGAACTTCAATCGCCACAACCTGAAGAGAAAGGATTTGTAACTACACTTTTTGGTGTAGAATGCCTCGTAGATAAAACCGGTTTGAACTTTAAATCACCATTCATTAAAATATCATGCAAAACCGTCGCAGATGCAGAAATTATCGTTAAGGCCTTCTGGAAAGAATACGACCCTAGACTTTTTGCTGAATTAGAATCAGGGGTATCAACTTATGAAAGCTTTAGTGGAACAACGAGTGCTAGAACTGATGTTGTACACGTAAAATATCGCCCCGACTATAAATGCATTATAATGGTAAGTCAAAATGGAAACCTCTTCAGAGAAGATACACTAAATGTTTTAAAAAATGGTGGACTTTTGATTTAACTTTAATTACAAATTACTTTATTTAACAGCATGTATACGGTTCCGCTACGCACCACCCCATATTACTCCCTACAGTCGCAACATCGTTTATACGCGAACATTATCTGAAAATTTTCAAAATCCTTTTAGAAACTAGCAAAGTATCCATATGAAAACACGAGTCATAGTAAGCGCAGTTATTGAAAGAGACCATGACCTACTTTTCGGAAAAAAGAAAACTAACGTCGGCCCTTATCCTAACACCTGGCATTTAATTGGCGGGGGTGTGGACGATGGTGAATCTTTGCTAGACGCTATTAAACGTGAGATAAAAGAAGAGGCTGGTATCGAGGTTGAAATCAACAGGTCGCTTGGCTTTAATGAAGATTATGAACCTAATAAACACGGCGAGATAACCCATTACATTTTTTTGGTATTTCTTGCTAAATATATTTCGGGTGAAGTTAAGGCAGATGATGATATTGAAAAAATTGAGTGGATACCTAAGAATAAACTCTCTGAAATTGAACTTAATAAACCATCTATTAAGCTATTCAAGCAAATGGGTTATCTCGCCTAGCTTCTACAACTAATTTGGCTTACTGTTAACCATGATGGATTTTGAAAAACACCAGATAACAAGTTGTATTGGAAAATTTAATTTTAGTAAAATATAAATAAAATGTCTCAACAAGAAAACACAGGAATAATTTTTGCTATTTCCAGCGCCGCCTTGTGGGGCGTGTTTCCTATTGCTGTTAATTATGGCACTAAAACAATTTCACCT
Source organism: Candidatus Magasanikiibacteriota bacterium (assembly GCA_903837125.1). Lineage (GTDB taxonomy): Bacteria > Patescibacteriota > Patescibacteriia > Magasanikbacterales > UBA922 > CAILTG01. The sequence continues at coordinate 4,477 of CAILTG010000091.1, forward strand.
GTTACTTTTGCTGCCATCACTACGCTAATTGCCGCTTTGGGCTGTTTTTTCTATGCCTTATTAAAAGGTAAATTACAGGAATTAAAAAATAGAAAAACTTATAGTTCATTAATTATGATAACACTCTGTATTGTTATTATTCCTTATACACTATTTTTTATTGGAGCGAGCAAAACTTCAGGAATTAATTCAACTCTGCTTTTGCTTCCTGAAATTATTTTTACGCTTATCTTTACTCATTTTATTGGAGAAAAAACTACACTTATAAAGTTAGTTGGCGCTGGTTGTTTATTTATTGGCGCTTTATTTATTTTATTCAATGGAAAATTACAATTTAATTTTGGTGATTTTTTAATTATTTTAAGCACAGCTACTTACCCAATCGGTAATTATTATGCCAAAAAAGCTTTAAATTTAATTTTTCCGGCCACCATTCTTTTTGTCAGATTTTTATTGGGTGGAATTTTTATGTTACTTCTGGCTATTTTGTTTGAACCACAAACAAATATTTATAATACTTTATCAGATAATTGGCTTTTAATTTCCTTGACCGGTTTAATTCTCCTAGGGATGTGTAAGATTTTAAGTTATGAAGCGCTTAAACGTCTTGATATTTCTAAAACAATATCTTTATTAATGATTTTTCCGTTTTTTAGTTTGATTATTTTAATTTGTTTTTTTAAAGAAATACCATCATTATTTCAATGGCTGGGAATCGCTATAATGGCAATTGGAATTTATTTTTCCATTAATCGAACCTCCACCGATCCCCTATTAACCAAATATGCACCCTAATAAAATCAACAAATTCATCTACTGGACACCGAGAATATTATCAATAATCTTTATTCTTTTTTTGTCTATATTTTCTTTGGATGTTTTTGATTCAAATCCAGGTTTTTGGCAGGCGGTTTTGGGATTATTAATGCACAATATTCCTAGTTTTATTTTATTGATTGTTCTGATAATTTCTTGGAAACACGAAATCGTTGGTGGCATTGTTTTTATTCTAGCTGGATTATTGTATACTATAACATTGTTCATGAAACCAGAATTTGCTTGGCAGATGATTTCCTGGTCTTTAATAATTTCCGGACCAGCATTTTTAATAGGAGGTTTATTTTTTGCTAATTGGCAACAAAAGAAATTTAAACTTGAATAATTTTAATAAAGTTTAATGTATGATTTGTCTTATTAATTGCGGTACTTCATTTTTAAAAGAAATCCAAACAAATTTGGATAATTTAAATTGTCTTTATAACACAATTGATATTGAAGTAGTTCCCCAACATAATTTTGAAACTTATTCTGGAATTATAATTTCCGGAGGCCCAACCATGCTCACTCAAATTGATTATTTAAAATATGTAAAACCGTTTGATTTTATCAGAACTATAAAAATTCCCGTACTAGGAATTGGTCTTGGTCACCAAATATTGGGACTTCTGTATGGTTCACAAATTAATCACGGAAAATTAACAAAAAAAATGGAACGAATTGAAATTATTAAACACGACCCGTTATTCGCAAATTTTAAAAACAAGCCACTTTTCAAAAAAGAACACTCTGAACATATATCTTTACCAACTAATTTTTTGTTATTAGCCAAATCTACTTCTTGTAAGAATGAAGCCATGAAACATAAAAGTGAAAATATTTATGGTGTGCAATTCCATCCAGAAATGTCCGTCGTTAATGGTAAACAATTTTTTAAAAATTTTTTAAGTTTATGCCAATATGACCATGAATGACCAAATCAAACACAATATAACTACTCACGACAAAATATATAATAAGTATGATAAAATTCATACGGAAATTTTTAATAACCTTGAACAAGCAAGGTTGCATGAAAAACTAGCGTTGGCGATAAAACAAATAAAAACCAACTCCCCCGCCCCCACCGCTCTGGATTATGGCGCTGGCAGTGGCAATCTTACAGGTCATTTGACTAGTTTAGGAATAAAAACAACTGCGGCGGATTTATCACAAAACTTTTTAAATTTGGTTAAACAAAGATATTCCCATACTAATTTATTGTCAACTTTATTAGTTAATGGTACAGATCTATCAAATATACCGGATAATTCATTTGATTTAGCAGCCACTTATTCAGTTCTACACCATGTTCCGGATTATCTAGGAATTATCAAAGAAATGGTTAGAGTTCTAAAACCAGGCGGCATAATTTATATTGATCATGAAAGATGTAGCGACTTTTGGAATCCGAGTCCAACTTATTCGGAATTCCAAAAATTAACGAAACTTAGTTTTTTTCACAATTGGCCAAAATTTTTTAAACTCTCCAAATATATTTCTGGCTTAAAAAAATTATTCAATCCACGTTTTCAAGCCGAAGGAGATATTCATATTTGGGCAGATGATCACGTTGAATGGGAGAAAGTTAAAGAATTATTGATGAGTAATGGCTGTGAAATTATTTTGGATGAAAATTATCTGGTATATGATCAAAATTATCCAGTTGAAATTTATAATAGATTTAAAGATAAAATTGCCGACACTAAATTGCTGGTAGCACGAAAAATTAGCTAAATCACCAATAAAATCTACAGAAATGTAGATTTTGTTGTTTTAGACTACTCACCACCCCATTTTTATGCTATAATGTTTTCATATGCAAAAAATCGTAACTAAACTTACCATATTTTTTTTAATCTTAGCCAATTTTTCGTTTCTTTCTCCTGTTTTGGCTGATACCTCTCTAAACACCAGCTCCAGCTTTAATCCTTTTTACATTATTTCTGATAATGAATTACAGGACTGGCAAAGTATGACTCGGGGTGATATTCAGGCATTCCTGGATAATTATTCTGGAACTTTATCCACATTGCAAACTAAAGATAAAAATGGTGATCTTAAGCCAGCGGCCGATATTATTTATCAGGCGGCTTGTGATTACAAAATAAATCCTAAATACATTTTGGTTAAATTGCAAAAAGAACAAAGTCTTATCACCAACGCCACTCCCACGGAGCGCCAATTAGATTTTGCTTGTGGCTATGGTTGTCCGGATAGCAGCGGCTGTAGTGAAAGTAACCGAGGTTTTGGCAAGCAGGTAGACGCCGCAGCCGGCATTATGCGTTGGTATTATGATAATGTTAATATTTCATCAATTGTAAAAAAAGCAAATGTTGATTATTTAATAGATGGCACACTAATTCATCCACTTACTTTTGCCACTGCTTTTTTATATACTTATACTCCACACCTTTTAGGTAATCAAAATTTTTGGACTCTTTGGCAAAAATGGTTTCAGCAAATTTATCCAGATGGCACCTTATTGAAATCCGCTGCTTCGTCTACTGTTTATCTTTTACGCGATGGCTACAAAAGATCAATAGATAGTATGTCCGTATTAGTTAGTTTATATGATCCAAAAATGATAATTACCGCTCCTGAATCTGAACTAACACGCTACCCCAATGGTAATCCCATAACTTTACCCAATTACTCTATTTTAAAAAATGTTGATAAATACTATCTCTTAGATAATGAAACTATTAGGCCTTTCACCAGTTATGATGTAGTGCGTAAAATGGGTTATCAGCCAGAAGAGACAATTGAAGTAACTGATAATGATTTAGTAAGTTATCTAGTAGGCCAATCAATTTCACTCAATACTCAATCCCCTCTCGGCCGCTTAATTAAATTAAAAGAAACCAATACCATTTATTACCTAAATGATGACCATTATTATCCAATTATTGATTCTCAAATTGCAAAAATTAATTTTCCTAATCTAACAATAGAAAAAGGTTCTGTAACTGATTTGAATAATTTACAAGCAGGACCAATAATTTTCTTTAAAGATGGAACACTGGTTGGTATAAGAGGTACCAGTCAAGTTTATGTGATTGAAAAAGGATTAAAACGTCACATTCCTTCAGAAGAAATCTTCAATGGCTTGGGTTATGATTGGAAAAACGTAACTTGGGTTGATGAAACCACCATCGCCGTTGCGGGAAATGGCCAACCACTATTTTTAAGGCCGGATGAGTTAAACACCAATCAACTGGAAGAAACAGATGCTAACGTATCTCTAAATAGTGTAATGCAAAAAGTATCCAGCGATAAAATTAAATATGTTGGTAAAGGTGAACAATTTACTACTCAAATGAATAATTTTTTAGTGGCTGATTATGCTACTGGAAAAATTTTAGCCGGCAAAAATGTTGATGAAGTTAGACCACTGGCCTCTTTTACCAAAGTTATGACTGCTTATGAACTACTTAATGAAAAACTAAATTTATCAACTTCGGTAAAATACAACAATACCCGAGACCGGGCAACTTATGGAACATTCCGCATAATTAATGGAGAACGTATAAAAAATAGCGACTTATTAAAATCTATGTTAGTTTCTTCGGTCAATACGGCGGCAAAAATTTTAGCCAATCAGCTGGGCGGAGAAAAAACTTTTATAAAAAAATTAAATCAATTGGCAAAAACTTGGGGACTTAAAAACACTACTTTTGTTGAAAGTTATGGTTATGATTTAGGTAATAAATCCACTCCAGCAGAATATTTGAAAATTTTTACCAAAGCACTGGGTAACAAAACCATTCTTAATACCTTAGGCTTAGCTGATTATCAATACAATGAAATTACTGACTTGGACAATAATCCACGCCACTTTGATCAAAATAGTAATAAACTTGTAAATAAGGATAATTTAGGGTTTAATATACTTGCCAGTAAGACTGGATATTTGAATGAAGCCGGATCTGGACTAGCTATGTTGGTGGAACGTGCTAATGATAAGAAAAAGTTCGTTATTATTACTATGGGTAATCCTGACTATGCTCATCGATTTGATGATCCAGAAAAGCTAACAAACTGGGCATTACAAACATTCTAAAATTGTTCTAATTATAAATTTATGTCTTTAGTATTTTCGGCCATTACCCCTCATCCACCACTGCTAATTCCCAATATTGGTAAAGAAGAAATATCCAAAGTTAAAAAGACCCAAAAAGCTTTAGAAAATTTGGAACAAGATTTGTATCTCTCCAAACCAGATCTTTTAATAATTATTTCTCCTCACGGCAATTTATTTACTGATGCTTTTTCAATTAATGCCCACACTAATTTCACCACAAGCTTTGAACAATTTGGAGATTTGGCCACCAAAAAAGAATGGATTGGCGATCCCAGTCTAGCTGCTTATATTTCCCAAAAAGGAAATAATGAGGTAAAAATTCCTGTTCAATTGGTAAGTGAAGAAAAATTAGATCATGGTTCTACCGTACCTCTATATTACCTTACCAACCATTTGCCCAATCTTAAGATATTGCCCATTGGTTACTCAGGACTTGATAATAAAACTCATTTAGAATTTGGTTCAATGCTTAAAGAAGTAATTATGGATTCAGACAAACGAATTGCTGTAGTGGCTTCTGGCGATTTATCACATGGCTTAACCACTGACGCACCAGCTGGTTTTAGTAAAGTTGGTTCTGAATTTGATAAAAAAATAATTCAATTACTAGAAACCAGAAACACTGTGGGAATTGCTGGAATGGAGGATAAATTTGTTGAAGAGGCAACTCAGTGCGGTTATCGTTCAATTTTAATACTCTTAGGCATCATGCGTGATATGGATTATTCTTTTAAGAATTACTCCTATGAAGGACCGTTTGGGGTAGGATACCTTGTTGGCAACTTTGTCTTTTAAAGCATTGATTTAAACAGATTTAAAAAGATTGTTATGGAAAGTATTGGAAAAATAATTAAACCAAATACTACTAAACCAAATAAGAACATCCATTCTGAAGTGCACTACTGGACAGACGTTATTTCCACGGCTTTTGGTGAAAGAAAAAGATTTGCCATGTATTTAGGAGTAATTAAACGAATAGGTGTTGCCGAAGCACAAAAAATATTTTTGGAAATTAAAGATTCTAAAGTTAGTAGCCCGGGAAAGTTATTTTTTTGGAAAAGTAAACAAATCAAAACAGCCAAAGCCCTTGACAAAAAAGAAAAAAACGATTAACATGGCTTATCCTTATGCTAAAAATTGTAACTTTACCAGCATCTTCCCTAAGAAAACGATCAACAGAAATTGATCGTAGTTTTTTATTAAATAAAGAAACTCAAAAATTAATTAAAGAAATGATTCCTACAATGTACGGAGCCGACGGCATCGGCTTGGCTGCTGTGCAAGTGGGTCAAAATATTCGCATTTGCACCATTGGAAAAGCGGCTATCCCAGAAAAACATCAACTAAAACAGGAAGATTTGGTTCTGGTCAATCCAATTTGGAAAAAAACCAGTGTTAGAAAAGTTGAAGATATTGAAGGTTGTTTATCGGTTCCCAAAATTTCTGGCAAAGTAAAACGTTACAAAAATATTCAAGTAGATGCCTGGGACCAAAACAATATTCCCCTATCTTTTAAGGCCTCCGACATGTTGGCTCGCGTAATTCAACATGAAGTGGATCATATGGATGGGATATTATTTATTGATAAGGCGAGAGATTTAATTACCACTGACTGATAATGATAGATGATAAATGATATTAAATTATGGAAAAAATTTCTGTTATTTTCTTCGGCACTCACGACTTTGCAGCAGAAATATTGCAAGGTCTTTTAGATAATTCTAAACTTAGTGTTGAATTAGTCATTACTCAACCAGATAAACCAGTAGGGAGAAAACAGGAGTTACAACCTCCCGTTGTAAAAGTATTAGCGGAAAAATATGGATTAAAAGTTGAACAACCCACAAGTTTGAAGAATTATGAATTAGGAATTAGGAATTATGAATTAGGGGTGTGTGCTCAATATGGTTTAATTATTCCTCAAACAATTCTAGACGCCCCAAAACTCGGTATTTTAAACGTCCATACTTCCCTACTGCCAAAATACCGTGGCGCTTCACCAGTCCAGTCTGCTTTGGTAAACGGAGAAACTGAAACTGGTATTACAATTATGAAAATGGATGCAGGAATGGATACTGGCCCAATTTTGCTGCAAAAAACGGTTAAAATAGAGCAAGAAGACATTTTCCCTGCCCTCTCGGAAAAGCTAGCTAAAACAGCCAATTTTGCCCTTACAGAGGCTTTAGAGGGGTATATTTGTGGAACAATTGTTCCACAAACACAGGATGAATCAAAAGCCACTTATACCAAGATTTTAACTCGTGAAGACGGAAGAATTAACTGGTCCAAATCAGCTACAGAAATTTATAATCTTTATCGTGGCCTGACACCCTGGCCAGGGGTGTGGACAACTTTAAATGAAAAACGACTGAAACTTTTAAAATTAAAATCTTCCAAGTTGTCAGTTCCGAATGCTCATTTTCAAGTTGAAAATAGTAGTTTATTCGTTGGATGTAATGAAGGCGCCATAGAGGTAATTGAATTGCAGTTGGAAGGCAGTCGAGCGATGGACGCCAAAAGTTTTATAAATGGTTTTAAAAATTTTCATAATCTTTCAATCATTTAATCTTAAATCACACATGTACGACAAATATCTAACAGTCAAATCAATTTTCGGTCGAGCCTCCACTTTAGCACTTCTCTTGTTATTTTTTGTTATCAGAATTGCCTCTTATTTATTAATGGATCATTTAATTATTCAAGGAATAATTGTGTTTGTAATGATTCTACTTTTGGGAATTCTTTATTTTAAAAATCCACATTGGGCCTGGTACTTGGTAATTGGTGAAATATTTTTAGGAGGTTCTGGACACTTTTTTGAACTCGGAGGATTAGCTATTAGAACCTTGTTTGTTTTATTTTTTGTTTTTCTTTGGGTGGCCGAACAAATTGGTAAAAACTTCTTAATGAATAGTTTAAAAATAAATCGCAATTTAATAATTTTACTAGGTTCTTTTTTTATTTTAGTAATTGTAGCCGTTATCAATGGCTTGTACCAAGGTCACTCTCTCGCTTCAGTAATCCAAAGTTCAGCTTCATTTATTTTTTTAATTTTAATTTTTCCTTCTTACCATTTATTTCGCAACTCAAAATCGCAAGAACGATTAATCCGTTTAATAATCGTATTTATTGTAGGAACTGCCTTTTTTTCACTTTTTATGTTCATTTGGTATTCTGGAGGATGGGGAATACTGCAGGACAATTTTTATCGTTGGTATCGTGATATAGCTGGAGGTAAAATTACCAACATGGGCAGTGATTTTTTCCGCATTGTAGAACCAGAACATCTACTTCTGACGCCAATTATATTGTTTATTTGTTCACTCCTCATGAGAGATGAAAAACACAACATAATGTGGCGTTTAATTTTAATTCTCGCTATTATTCCGTTAATGTTAAATTTCTCTCGTAGTTATTTTTTAGCCTTTCTTTTGGGGCTGTTAGTTTTAAAATATAAACATAAATGGAAAAGATGGATAATTGTGTCTTCAACCACAATTTTATTAATGCTGATTGTTTTTACTTCTACTTCATTTTTAGCTAGTGGCGGAACTACCGCGGGTTTGGAACTCTTTGGTGTTAGAGTTGTTAGTTTAGTTAATCCACAGGTTGAAGTAAGTACCGCTACCAGAATGATGATTTTACCAGCTATTTTGGATTTAATTAAGCTTCAGCCAATTTTAGGATCTGGTTTTGGTGCAGAAGTAACTTTTATGAATACTTTAAATTACGAACAAATAACTACTACGCAATTTGACTGGGGTTATTTACAGCTTTGGGTTGAACTGGGAATTTTTGGCTTACTGTTTTTTTTAGGAATTATTTTCTTTGCCTTTATCAAACTGATAAAAAAAATCCGCCAATATGCGGATTACCAAGACCCTGATGTAGGACTTTTGGCTGGATTAGTGGCTTTCCTTTTTATGACCATCACCATGCCTGCTTTTTACCATGTATTTGGTATTATTTTCTTAATGCTAGTATTGGCCACGAGTGTTAAACCTGTTGATTCATTATCAACCACAGTCACCCTACTTTACCGAATATTCAATAGATTAAAATCACCTAACGACACTACCACTTCACCATCTAACCACATAATTGGACAAGTGATTAAGTGAACAAGTGATGTTTTTGAACTACCACTTTCTTCGCTTCTTCATACTTTTTCACTTTCTCTCTAAACCCTGGTAACCATTTCCAGGGTTTTTTGTAAGCAAATTTTGGCAACCATGAGCTCATCGTGCCTTTACTAATTATAGTAAAAAGTGTTTCAGGAATATAAACACCATTTTTTCCCTGCTCTGCCATAGTGAGCCACAAATCCCAATCTTGAAAACGTTTCAAACTTTCGTCCCATTTTATTGCAGCTTGACGACGAATGAGGGAGGTGGAGTGAATGTAATTATTTTCTTTCAATTTTTGAATATTAAAAATTTGAGATTTGATATTGATTGGAAATTGTCCCGATGAAATACGGGATCCCGTACTTTGTCGGGAGAAATTGGAAATTGGAAATTTATAATCACAGTAAACAAATGAAGCCTTCAAATTACCATCTAAACATTTTTTCATTATTTCTAACATTTGGGGTACAGCCACAATGTCCGCATCCCAAAAAATAATATATTCACCTTTAGCCTTAGTGAATCCCCTGTTTCTCATTACTGGTGCGCCTTCGTGCAATTTATCTTCTTCTATAATAATTTCAATATTTTTGTATGTCTGATTTTTAATGGAAAACAAAGCCTGTTCAAGCTCTTGAGCCTGATTATAAACCGGAATAATTATGCTAATTAATGACTTCTCCACATTGCTCATGCTTTAAAATTTATGTTTTCACTAATTTCTAACCATTTATCAAGTTTAGCCAACTGGTGACTCCACTGAAAATCTTGTCTTACTCTCTCCTGTGCTTGTTTACCTAAAAGTCTGGCATATTCTGTATCATTCATTAATTTATCAATGGCACTAACTACTGTTAAATCCTGATAAACATCTACCACCAAACCGGTTTGCGTGTGAAGCACAGCTTCTTCTACCCCCCCACTACGCCCTGCTATAATAGGTAAGCCTACAGCACTGGCTTCCAAAAATACCAATCCTAAACCTTCTTCTCGACCTTCATCTGGGTGAGTTAAAAGAATAAATAAATCAGCAGCATAATAATATTTACGCAATTCTTCATGAGGTACTTGACCCATAAAACGGACTACATTTTGTAAGAAATTTTTTTGCACTTCTTCAAATAAGCGATTTTGTTTGGGTCCACTACCCACCACCACCCAAACAAAATTTGGCACCTTTTTTAAAATTTGTGGGATAAGTCTCACCATGTGAGTTAAACCTTTACCTTCATCAAAACGCGAAACCGATAGAGCCACTTTTTTGCCATCTAGTGCTAATAAATTTTTTAATAATTTAACTTCTTGATTTAAAGGTTGTTCAAAAAATAACTTATTAGGACAGGGATACAACACTAAAGATCTATTTTTAATTTCAGGCAAAAATCTTAAAGCACGATTCTGCAATGATTCACTATTAAAAATTACCTGCTCGGCTTTTAGACAAACCTGGCGTAATCTGTTAATTTTCCATTTATTCCTAGTGGCAAAAAGTAAATCAGTACCGTGAGAAAAAATTATGTAGGGAATTTTACAAATCTTTTTTATGAATAAGCCAACATAACCGACTGGCAAGGCATGATGAATTAATATTATTTCTATTTTTTCTTTCCGACATATCCAAAAAACCTGCCATAATAATTTTAACCAATGAGGCCAAATAAGCAAAAAGAAAGGATTTTTACGATAAATTTTATATTTTTGGTTTTTATCAAAAACTTTAGCTAGATTATTTTTTGGCGCATAAACTATTACTTTATCTGCATCAAATTCACCCGCCATTTGCTCTACATAAGTAGCGATACCACCAACTTGCGGAGGAAATTCTAGGGTGATGATTAGTGTTTTTTTCATAAAATAATATTTTAAGTTCTAACTTCTAATGCAACAAATCATTTAACCCCGTAGGGGTTGTCTGATCGTTAGGCCAAGCAGTTTAATTATTCAGTTGTCCTTTTTTTTAGTATTTTGAACATCTTAAAGACTTGTTCTTTAGTAATTATTTTTGTTAGAAACAACATAAATACATAAACAAGAGTTCCGGTGACAATCGCCCATAAATAATGGTATCGTAAATTGATTTGCCAAACAAAAATTCCCATAATTCCAGCCGAAAATAATAACAAAAGAAAATTTTTGAAAACAAACCAATTAGAAATCTTAGCAATCTTTTGAACAAAAATATAGCCTAAAACAGTTAGCAATACGTTTCCCACTGTTGCCGAAATAGCTGCAGCCACTACTCCAAATTTTGGAATAAAAATAATATTTAAAGTAATATTAATTACTAAAACTAAAAAAATAATAACTGTTTGAATTGATTGTTTATTACAAGCGTTTAAAAAAGCGCCAATAGGAAAACCTAGAAATGAAAAAATTAATCCCATCAACAATATCTGTAACGGTAGTATTGATGGCAAATATTGATTAGTAAAAAAAGCAGGAACTATATCCTTAGCCAAAACACCAATACCAAAAGCAACGGGCAAGACAATAATTAATAAATACTTAATACTGTGCTCCAAATAATAAGCTAATTTTTCTTTATTGGAAACAAAGGCTTCACTAAATTTTGGATATAAAGCAGCCACTAATGCTAAAGGAATAAATTGAAAAGCAAAAGTAATTTTATAAGGGATGGCATACCAACCAACAGCGGTGTTACCAGCTAGTTTTGACAATAAAATAGTATCTGCATAAGAGTAGACCCGAGCAAAAATTGCTGCCAAAGCAAAAGGCACAGCAACTTTTCCTAAATATTTAAATACTATCCCGTCATAATGAGGAATTAATTTAATTCTATAATTTTTATTAAGCATTACTGACGAATAAATAACATTAATAAAACTGGGAATGGTAAACGCTAAAATTAAAAAAATTAGCGGTTGATTGGTATATAAAAATACGGTTCCTAAAAATAGTGTTAAAAATTGTGAACCAACAATGCCAATGGCTTCGTATAGTAAATTACCCAGAGAACGCAAAACTCCATAAACTGATAAATTGATGGAATCAAAAAGCATGGTTAGACCCGAAAGATATACCAAATGCCTAATTTCAAGAGAATAACCAAGTAAATTTACCGCGATTACCACCCCCAAATAACTTAACACCCCTAAAATAATTTTTACTGAAAGAACAGTAGAAAAATAATTTTGAGCCTTATCTTTAAATTTGGCTACTTCTCTAATTAGGACGTTGGTTAACCCCAAATCTACAAAGACCACAAAAATTGTGGTAAAAGAAAGAGTAAAAAAATATTTACCAGTATTTTCAGCCCCCAGATG
>CAILTG010000092.1 GCA_903837125.1 Candidatus Magasanikiibacteriota bacterium
CCCTAATGTTGCACAGTTAGTGGGTTCGGTCCTCCAGTCGATTCTCATCGACCTTCAACCTGGCCATGAATAGCTCACCCGGTTTCGGGTTATGTATGTGCCACTTAACGCCCGTTAAGACTTGGTTTCCCTACGCCTACTTCGACTCTTCGTCGAATTAAGCTCGCGACACATAGCACACTCGCAGGCTCATTCTTCAATAGGAACACCGTCACCTATCTACATCTCAACCAATCCAACGTATGTAACAAAAAATATACATACACAAAATTAGTAGAGATGTAGCGGCTCCGGCTCATTGTAAGCATACGGTTTCAGATACTATTTCATCGCCCTCACCGGGCTGCTTTTCACCTTTCCCTCACGGTACTTGTTCACTATCGATCATTCTTGATATTTAGTCTTATCGCATAGTCGCGATTGCTTCCGACGGAATTTCACGTGTTCCGCCGTACTCAAGATACGCTACCACAATAAATATAACACATTTTATTTACAGGACTATCACCTTCTATGGTACTCCGTTCCAGGAGTTTTCAATTATGCAAGAAATACTTATTGTCTAACATCACAGGTAGTTAACGTAGCGTCTTACTACCCCATATAAACAACGGCCTGTCCTTTAATCCTCATGGTCTAATTAAACTTGCGTTCGACTATTCCATGAAAAAACATTTATATGGTTTAGACTGCTCCCCGTTCGCTCGCCACTACTAAGGGAATAATTATTATTTTATTTTCCTCTGGTTACTGAGATGTTTCACTTCACCAGGTCTTCTTTACATACCTATGAATTCAGTATGTAATTTCCGATCATTACATCGGAAGGGTTACCCCATTCGGAAATTCCCGGGTCAAAGGTTGCTTGGGACCTCACCGAGACTTATCGCACCCTGCAACGTCCTTCATCGTCAAAGAATGTCAAGGCATTCACCGTATGCTCTTTTTTATGTACTACGAAAACACAAAATTGTGCTTTCATCACGCCGGCCCGCAGGCCCTACGTGATTTTATAGATGCTTACTTTACCCTATTTAATATTGCTTTGAATTGTCAAAGTTCTATCAAATCAACCTTAGAAGATTATCTGCCACAGGCAATCTAGATTTCTTTCATCTATATTATCTGCGGAGGATAATTTACTGATATACGGATATCCTGATTTACGGATACAAATCCGTGATAAAAAAAGACCGCTTCCAAGCGGCCAAATTAGCTCCTAAAAAGGTCCCTAATTGCTTGGATGTCCTGAGTATGTGTAAAATTTAAACATCTTTTTTAAATTATGTTTAAGTCACTACCCAGAGGTCCAAACAGAGTTGGGACGTGGTTCCCGATTAGGGGATTTTAGACGCTTCATAATATTACCTTATCCCTAAACCTGTGTCAAGGAAGAAGCTGTGGATAAAAGGTGGATTGACCAAAATGTCAAAATCCTAATTTCCAATTCCAAATCAATGACAAAATTAAAAGCACAAATTTCAAATTTTGATATTAATATTTTGGTTTGATTTGACATTGGATATTGGAAATTTGTCATTTAACCAAACACTAGTATACAGCTCCCTTCCATCTCAACTACATCCTCAATCATTGGATGCTTCTCTAAGTATACAATTACTTCCCGCCCTAATTTTCCAGTACCAAATCCATAAATAATTCTAGCTTTATTTTCTTTATTTTTATAACAATCAAAAATAAAAAGCTCCAGTTTTTCTAAAGCTTCATTTGGATAAAGCCCATGCAAATCCAATTCTGGCATTTTACCACCCAACTCTGCTGCAAATATTATGGCTTCTTGATTATTCATTTTCGTACCTTTCTACTAAATCTTTAAAATCAAATTTAGTATGATGCAAATCAACACATTCAGTACTCAAAACTGGCACGTCCAATCCTTGCCCCCTTACCATTCGTTCCACATCTTGGCGATGTGCCATAGGTGCAATTACTGCCTTAATCACCTTTGGAGCAACCACTTTATCTGTCCTTAATTCGTGTGAAGCCATAGCTGGCATATCTATTAATTCTACTTGAGCTTTTTCAAAACACAAAACTATACCAAAATTATTTTTTATGTCTGTGTGCAGAGGAAAAATATCAGCATACGGAGTAGCAGTAGTCACCTGGCTATTTACGCTTGAAACCCAATTGAAAACTCTATTAGGATTTTCTTCTCTCTCTTTTTTTAATTTAGCTTGATTTTTCCAATCCATTTTACCTATCAGACGACCCGGATGAGACACCGTATCTTTTATTGAATCAGTTAAAAAATATTTTAACCAATCAGTGGGATCACCAAATTGCCAAGCAAGCTGATTTTCTTCATTTTGATACTTGTCTGCATACCATCGTGAATAAAAATAATTCGGAGCAAAAGAAACAGATTCCACATCTTTTGTAGGGTACCATTGATCGCGATGTGGAACTAACCCCTTTTGTAAAACACTTTCAAACACTGGTTCTAATTCTTTTTTGTCAGCTCCACTTGGATGATATTTATCTCCACCATACTTAAACATTCCGGTCCCATGAAAAAACAAATCTCTTTTCATTCCCGTTTCTTCATCGCCAAATAATTGAGCCATCACTTCCCTCTCTTTTTGATATTCTTTTTGGACTTCAATTGAAGGTACACCATCAATCACACAGTAGTCTAACACTCTTTTTTCCAAATCTTTTGGTTTCCAAATTCTCCACATTTCTTTGGCAAATTCTCTGTGTTGTTCCCAAACAGAAGGAATTGCTTCCACCTTTTCTGGACTAGGTCCTGAACGTCCTTCGATCATATGAATGGAGTAATAAATGTGCCGCGAGAGAGACTCGAACTCTCATGGGTTTCCCCGTCTGCTCCTAAGGCAGGTGCGTCTACCAATTTCGCCATCGCGGCCCTTGTCCGCCGAAGTTTTAACGAAGGCGGATGGTCCTAATTAAACCACAGTTTAGATAAAAAATCAAGAGACCCCAAAGGGGTCTCAATCATGATCTTTTAATCTTTTATTCACTTCAACCCACTACCATAAATAAACCTAAGCATGCCTGTACTAAAGCAATATTTTTCTTCTGAATCAATATGTTTATAATATTTTTTGGCGGCTCCCAAAATTACATTTCTTTCTTCTTTTTCAATTGGATCTCCGGCCTGAGTGGCAAAACGCGGACAACCAATACTTGCTAATTGTTCAAATAATTTACCATAAAAACTCTTGGCTTTGTGTTCAGGATAATTAATTATATCAAATAAAGCCAAATCAACTTTTTTATCTTTCAAATAAGAAATCGTTTCCGTGGCATTACCATAAAACATTTTTAAACGTGGATCTTTTAAAGCTTGAGCTGCGCCTAAATACTTGTGAGCAATTTCTATTACTTGCTGATCTTGCTCCAACATATAAATATCTTTAATCTCTTTATTTTTTACCAATTCTTTAAGAATAGAACAATCCCCACCTCCCACAATCAACACCGTTTCAGCACTATCTAAATGTTTCAACATTTGTGAATCATATTCATGCGCATCAAGTGTGGCCATCTGCAAAGTACCATTACTGAACAAACAAGTACCTAAAACTTTAGCTTTTACTACTTCCAAAGTCTGATAAGGAGTAGTGCGACGATGCAACACTTTTTGTAATTCTATCTCCCTTTTGTAACCATTATTTTCATAAATAGTTTGCCATTGTTTCATTACTCCGCGCCGTAAATATTCCCAATATACTTCTTTGGCACCAAATTTTTCTTGTAAATATTCCAAAATCGGTTCCGGTTTATTTTTGCCGCAAGTAAAAATATCTATCGCCACATAATTAATTTCTGGATAAGTGTGTAAACTAATATGGCTCTCAGCCAATAATCCCAAAACTGTTACCCCAATTGGTTGAAACTTACGAGCCGTAATATCTAACAAGTGATGATTGGTGGTTTTAATTGCCTCCTGTACCAAGCGTTTCAAAAGTTGAACATCATCAATTACCCGAGGATCACAGCCTTTTAAATCAGCAATAATTTCTCGGCCAATCCGATAGCCACGTTTAAAATTTATTTTCCTTGGTTTGAGTAATTTATCTTTTTTCATAAACGAAATGAGTGAGCGAAATGATAAATGATTTTATCATTTCCGAGCGAATGAGTTTATATCTTAAATATAGAGTTTCTTTAAAAAATTGGGGAGTTTGAAAGAGGCTTCGTGCCACTGCCCATTATATAATTTCAAATTCTTCACTCCACGATCCTTCAACCGTTTCTCAATCACACCCGCTTTTACTTTTGAGACATCTAAATCTTGGCTATTGGTACAAAAAGCCATCAAGCCACCATAAAGAGGAACATAGGAAGCAAACGGACAGTTATATTTAAATACTGAAGATAAACTCTGAAAAATTTGACGTGAAATTTCCGGTCTGGTGACACAAAGTTCAATGTGTAATTGAAGTAAGCCGCCCTTTTTTAAAAGACCTGATAATTTTTTATAAAATTCCCTTGTATAAAGTGCTTTAGATGGACCAATTGGATCAGTTAAATCCAAAATAATTACATCAAATTTTTCTTGAGTCTCTTCTACAAATCTTTTTCCATCACCAATTATCAGCTGCGTACGTTTATCTTTAAAAGCCTCACCGCAAACAGAAGTTAAATATTTCATGGAAAATTCCACTACCCCAGGGTCAATCTCTACCATCACGGCTCTTTTAACGGTTTTATGCATCAAAACATTCTTCAAAATTCCTCCATCTCCTCCGCCAATAATTAACACACTTTCGGGCCGGGGATGGGCACACATTGGCACTTGAGTCTGTGGCTCATGATAAAAAAATTCATCTTTTTCCGAAGTTTGAAATTGTCCATCTAACTTCAACAATTTACCAAAAAATGGAGTATCAAATAACTCTATTTTTTGAAATTCGGTTTGCCCAGTATAAAGTACCTTATTATAAGCAAAACCATAAACATAATCAAAGCGAACATTTTCGCCTTCCATTTTGTTTCCGACTGCATGATATTCTTGGGTGTATTCTTTGGCCATAAGATATTAATCAATAGTAATTATTTTTGTTTTTTCAAAACCATGATAATTGGTAGCGCTAATATTGGTATAAGCACCCATAGCCGGTACCAAAATTATATCCCCAATTTCTAAATCTGGCAAACTAATATTTTCGGAAACTACATCTGCTGAATCACAGGTGGGCCCGGCCAAAACACTCTGCACTGCAGTATCAGTTTTTTCAAAAATTATTTTGTAAGAACAATGATCATAAAACCTGCCAGAAAAAGAATTATAAACCCCATCATCCAAATAATACCAAGGAATGCCACGACGAATATTTTTACCATTAACCGTAGTAATCAAAGTCTGCGCCAACCCAGAAACAAAACGCCCAGGCTCGGCCCAAACTTTCATTCCTGGAAATAATTCAGCTAATTTACGACGAATTGGTAAGGTAAAATGTTCAATTGAGGGCAATGGTTCAGTATAAGGAACTGGAAAACCTCCACCTATATCTATAGTATCTAAAATAATACCTTCATGTTGTAATTCATCAAACAACTTTCGCACAGCTTTAAGCGCTTTTAAATAATTTTTAGTACTGTATGACTGAGAACCAACGTGAAAACTCACGCCATGCACTCTAACGCCTCTGACAACCGCCGCTTTAATAATATTTTTTGCTTCCTTCACAGTGGCTCCAAATTTATAAGACAAATCCACCTGGCAATTACGATTAGGAAAACTCAAACGCACCAACAAATCAAAATCCGTGGTTATGGCTGCCAAACGATTCAATTGACTAACATTATCTACCACAAAAGAACGCTGACCAACTTCATGACAACTCTTAAAATCTGCTTCTGATAAAAAAGGCTGGGTATTTAATACATCTTTGGCGAGAATACCAATCTTAAGCAACATTTTTAACTCTGCCCAAGAAGCAGTTTCAAAATCCGCTCCAATTTCTTTTAAAGCCTTTAAAATATCCGGATGAGAGTTGGACTTCATGGCGTAAAAAACTCTAACATTGGGGAGAGCCCTTTGTAAAGCTTGATAACTTTCCTGAACTTTTTTACGCGACAAAACCAAAAGAGGACTCCCATGCTTTTTTATCAAACGCTTGGCCTCTTCAAAAGAAACTAATAATAATTTACGAAAATAATCTTTTTGAGTGTGATTATTTTTCATTTCTTGTTTCTTCATTTTAAAAAATAAAGCAAAAAACAAAAATTCCCGTCCGTCAGTTTACCATTAATTTACCACAAAATCAAAAGTGGATAAATATACTGATCTAAAATTAATTATCATTGAACCGTCCGCGCCCGCCACCACCGCCACGTTGAGGACGTGGATTGAAAGAATTATTTTCTACAAAACCCTCTGGCTTAGGAAGTAAAGCCTTGATAGAAAGATTAACGCGTCCTAAATTATCTATTTCTTTAACAGTTACTTTTGCCTTATCACCAATCTTCAAAACATCACTCGGGCGACCAACACGTTCCCATTTAATTTCTGAAACATGAACTAAACCATCTTTACCAGGAAGAATATTTACAAAAGCTCCAAAATCTTCCAAACGAACAACTGTGCCATCATAAATTTCTCCAGCAGTTACTTCATGAGTTAAATCTTTAATAATTTGCAAAGCTTTTTGCATACCTTCAGCATTGTTGGAAGTTACCATTACCCGACCGTCTTGTTCAATATCAATATCCACACCGGTTTCATCAATAATTTTATTAATTACTTTTCCACCAGGACCAATCACATCGCGAATCTTTTCTGGATCTATTAAAATAGTAACAATTCTTGGAGCAAATGGAGACAAATCTTTTCTTGGTTCGGAAATTGTTGCCAACATTTTTTCCATAATCACGGCTCTGGCTACCTTATTTTGTTTTACTGCTTGTTCCACAATTTCCCAAGTTAGACCTTGAGTTTTGGTATCCATTTGTACAGCGGTAACACCATCTTTAGTACCAGTAATCTTAAAATCCATACCACCTGGACCGTCTTCTACGTCTTGTAAATCAGTTAAAACTTTAAAACGCTTAATATTACCCTTTCCATCTGATTCCGAGGCCAATCCCATAGCCACACCAGCAACTGGTGTTTTAATTGGTACACCAGCGGCCATTAAAGACATAGTAGATCCACAAGTTGAGGCCATAGAACTAGAACCATTGGAACCCAAAACTTCGGAAACCACTCGAATAGTATAAGGAAAATCTGCTTCAGCTGGTAATACTGGCTCCAAAGCCTTCTCAGCTAAAGCACCGTGACCAACTGCTCGTCTACCCGGACCACCCATACGGCCAGTTTCACCATAACTGTAAGGTCCATCACTATAATGATGCATGTAACGTTTAGTACCATCTTCTTCCATACTATCCAAAGTTTGTTTGTCTCCTGGCGCACCCAAAGTTACTACCGATAAAACTTGTGTATCACCACGTTGAAACAAAGCTGAGCCATGCACGCGAGGCAATAAATCTGCCTCAGCGTAAAGGGTACGAATTTCCGTTAATTTTCTGCCATCCAATCTTTGTTCTTTGTCTAAAATTCTTTTGGTAATCTGTTCTTCAGCATAAAGTTTAACATTTTTTAAACCAGCTTTTTGGGCTACTTCTTCAACCCCTTGTTCAGTTAAATACTTTTTCAATTCCACACCAATCACCTCCAACATTTCATTGCGTTCATTTCTAGAAATTCTAGGGCGATCAAAAATCATACTTTCAGCTTTTTCAGCTAAAAACTTTTGTGATAACAAACGCACTTTTTCTTCCACATTATCTTCTACACTAGCCAAATCATTGGCATACTCAGGCAAAATTTCTTTAGCCACACCAATTTCTTTTTGAATTTTTTTAATAAATTCAATTACCGGTTGTAATTCTTGACAACCCCATTTCATAGCCTCCAATAAAACATCTTCTGGAACTTCTTTGGCTTCGGCTTCTACCATTATTAATTTTTCTGGTGTACCGGCTACTACTAAATTCAAATCATTAGCTTTATCTGCCACTTGTGAATTAGTAACATTCAAAATAAATTTACCGGCTATTCTACCAATTCTAGCAGCAGCAATTGGACCATTCCAAGGAATAGAAGAAATTGAGATTGCACAACTAGCGGCAATAAAAGCGGTAATTGGTGCGTCATTTTCGCCATCAACTGACAAAGCAGTCGTGACTACCTGCACTTCATTTCTTACTCGTTCATCAAACAATGGACGAATAGCACGATCTACCAGTCGCCCTGCTAAAATAGCCGCGTCCGATGGTCGACCTTCTTTTTTTATAAACCGAGATCCCTTTATTTTCCCAGCTGCATAAAGTTTTTCTTCAAACTCCACACTTAAAGGAAAATAATCTAAACCTTCTCTGATATTTTTGCTCTTTACTACAGTTGCCAAAATTACTGTATCCCCGTAGCGCACGGTACAAGAGCCATTAGTTAATAACGCTAATTTACCTACCTCAACGGTAAGCTTTCGTCCACCCCAGTCGATGGACCATTGTTTTACATCCATATGTTTTTTGTGGAAGATGATCTAGATACTTAGATCCGTGAGAATTAAATTATAACTCACTTAGACCTACTGTCTCCAGACCAACTTCATTAATAAATAAATAACTTTCAAATTTCAATTTTCAATCATTTTAAAAATTGATAATTAAAAACTGAAAATTATTTTTGTATAACTTTTCCGTTCCTATAACCAATAATTTTTGGCTTTTGTATTACTGGACGCTGAACAGCAGCTGGACGAGATTGATCAAAAATTAAATATTTTTCTTTTTCAGCACTTAAATCAATAAAATCATCCACTTCTTCTAATAACAAATGTGAAGCAGTTTCACCAAAAGCCACCACTTCTACTTGTTTACCAGAACTTTTTTGTAAATATTGTACTAAGGGCAAATAATCGCCATCACCAGAAACAATTACCACTGCATCCAAACTTGGCGATAAACGAATAGCATCAACTGTTAGTCCCACATCCCAATCAGCTTTTTTCATACCAGTAGAAAAAATCTGTAAATCTTTTTCTCTAGTTTCAATACCTAAATTATAAAGAGCTTCAAAAAATGGTTGCTCTTCTTTTGATTCAGTACGCACCACGTAAGCAATAGCGCGAATCAATTTCCGGCCAGCCACAGCTTCTTTAACAATATTACCAAAATTAACCTTACGGCCATGCAAATTTTTGGCGCTATAATAAAGATTCTGCACATCAATAAACACCCCTACGCGTTGCTCGGGGTGTTTTAAAGGATTTTTTTTATTTAATCTCTGGTTCAACATCTTCATCAATATTATCTTCTAAAACTTCCACTTGATTAGCGGTCGCCTTAACCAAAACCTTGGCCTGTTTTAATTTAAGTTTCTTAATCAATTCTTCGTGTGATTTGGGATTTTCTTTTTTCAAATAACGGATTAATCTACGTCTTTCTCCTACTTTGCGAAGTAAACCGCGACGTGAAGAATGATCTTTAGCGTGCACTTTTAAATGTTCCACCAATTCCTCAATTTCAGCAGTTAAAATTGCCACTTGCACCTCGGTTGATCCAGTATCTCCTTCATGAGTCTGAAATTTTTTAATAATCTTTAGCTTTTTGTCTTTATCCAACATACGTTATATTTATATTACGGGCATCGGCCATCGTAGTTTTAACGAAGTTGGCCATCTGGATGGGTATGTCTATCCAGGTCCGCCCTGTTTCACCAGGGAAAGTAATAACGAGAGCATTATAACAAGCAACAACCACTCTGTCAATAGACCCTCTAATCTTAGCACGAATCTAACACAAATATCTGTTATATTAGTGCAAATTAGTGTTCGGATTAGTGAACAAGATTAGTGGACAAAAAACCACCCCGTTTTCCTCCCTTTAAATCTTCTTAAAAAAAAGACTTAAAGGGCGTCGGGGTGGTCTGTCTCCACGGAACGACGCCAGATGAGCGGCGATGGAGGGCCGGTTGTCGCGCGAAGCGACATCAGAGGGAAGACGACACAGCCTTGAGGACGATGAAAGTGGGGTTCGACCCCACCACGCTGATCTTGTGCGTGGGCTGGATGAACCGCTCCTCGCACAGATGCACAACGTCCTCCTGGATCATGAACGGCTTGAAATTCACTGCCTCCTGCCACGGCCCGCTGTCCTCCTGAACGAGGGCCAATCCCCCGTTGCAGAAAAACCCTACTGCTCCCTCGTGGCGAGCGTAAATGAACAGGAAACCTTCCTGCTCGTCCTCGGGCCTTACGACCCGAACCCCCTCGTCGACCTTCCGATGAAAAACCACGCTTGACATCCTTGATGTCCTCCGAAAGACCACATATTTTTAACATAAATTATAAGTAATGTCAATCATAAATCACTCTTCTGTCTACTTTTTACTTTTTCTTATTAATGTTATAATTATCAATAATATACAATCTAATCTGTATAAATCTGTCCCGCCACAGCGGGATCCCGCCTCATGGCGGTGATTTAAATCAATGCTTATGAAAACTCAACCTTGGGCCAAACGTCCTGTTTATATCACAGCCGATCACGGCGGTCATCAATTAAAAAAACGCTTAGTCAGATTTTTGGAAAATGACTTAAAATTGAAATTTACAGATTTAGGCGCCAAAGAATATGATGAATTAGATGATTTTCCTGATTACACTATCCCTGCAGCTGAAAAAACTGTAAAAACCAACGGCCGCCTAATTGCTATTTGTGGCAGTGGTAACGGAGTTTGTCTGGCTGCCAATAAAGTAAAAGGCATTCGTGCAATAGTAGGCTATAATATTGAAGCGGCTATACTCTCGCGCCAGCACAATGACAGTAATTGTTTATGCTTAGCTGGCCGGGTATTAACTGAAGAACACGCCATGGCGATTGTAAAAAAATGGTTAGAAACTGAAGAATTCTTAGGTGGAAAATACCAACGAAGAAATGAAAAAATAACGAAATACGAAAAAAATTACAAATAACAAATTTCCAATTTCCAATCAAATCCAAATTACTAAATCCAAATTTGACATTGGAAATTAGAATTTTGAAATTTATGATTATCATTCCCTCTTTACTAGTTAAATCGAAAAATGAACTCATCAACCAACTCCGTGGACTCCACGGCTGTTGTAAATTGGTGCAACTGGACATCGCCGACGGAAAATTTGTACCCAACACCACTTGGGCTGATCCAAAAGTAATAAAAAAATTAAAACAAAATTTTGAATTGCATTTAATGGTGGCAAACCCGGAAACAGAATTACTAAAATGGCAAAAATTATCAAATATCAAACGAATTTACGTACCATTTGAATCAACCAAAAACTGGAACAAAATCTTTGAACTAACCAAAAATAATCAGTGGCAACTGGGAGTAGTTTTAAACTCCAAAACACCCACTTCTGTTTTAAATAAATTACCTAAAATAAAATTTGTTTTATTCATGGCAGTCAAACCAGGATTTCAAGGTCAAAAGCTGATAACAAGTGTTTTAACAAAAATAAAAAAATTTAAATTAAACCATCAAAAAATTACTACGGCTATAGATGGCGCAACCAATGAACAAACCCTGCCAATGATTTTTAAAAGCCATGTTGATAATATTGGTCCAGGTAGCGCAATATTTCATAACGAACGAACACCAGAAGAAAATGTAAGACGAATGAAAAAAATTATTAACAGCTTGACTTAACAATCAAATAATTATAAAATCAAAACCCAGAACCCAACGAAAATAATTGTTTTGGTTTTGCTATTTGAGTCATGAATCATGAAAATATGTTTGATCTAATTATCATCGGTGCTTCCGCAGCCGGCTCCTCAGCCGCAGTTTATGCTGCTCGCCGCAATCTTAATCTAATGGTTATTGCTAAGGACTTAGGCGGTGAAGTGTCCCTATCTGGAGTAGTAAATAATTGGCCAGGACAAATTGAAACTGATGGTTTCAAATTGTCACAAGATTTTATAAATCATGTTAAATCATATAATGTACCAATAGAGTCTGGCGCTGAAGTTACCAAAATAATAACAGAAAAAAATTATCATTTAGTTTATCTCAAAGACAGTTCTGGCCAAGAAAAAAATTATCAAACTAAAACAGTAATTATTGCCAGTGGCATTCACCCTCGCCTCTTGGGTTTACCTGGCGAAGAAGAATTAAGAGGTAAGGGTGTAACTTATTGCACGGTTTGCGATGGCCCACTATACCGAAACAAAATTACTGCCACCATTGGCGCTGGCAATGCGGCTTTGGAATCTGCGTTAATGATGTCCGGTATTGCTAAAAAAGTTTATCTAATTACCAAATATCCCAATGATGCTGAAGATCTTGGTGGTTTCCCCAAAGGTGAAACTATTCTAGTAGAAAAAGTTAAGAGTTTACCAAATATAGAAATAATTTATAATGCTGAAAGTAAAGAAATTATTGCCGACAAAGTAGTTGCCGGTTTAAAATATTTGGATAAAACTGCTAACCAACTCAAAGAAATTGCTGTACAAGGAATTATGGTACACGTTGGCATGGTACCAAACTCTAAATTTGTTGAATTACAAAAAGATAAACTAGGACAAATTGAAATAGATCAAAAATGCCACACCTCAATCCCAGGAATTTTTGCGGCTGGTGATGTAACCAATATTCCTTACAAACAAATTGTGATTGCAGCCGGACAGGGTGTTACCGCTGCGTTGAGTGCGATTGAATATTTGAATAAATGGAAAGAATAATAATTAAAAATCAAAAAATCACAAAACCGCCAAAAGGCGGTTTTATTATCCCCTTAGATGCTCCTAATTTCTATCATTTATCATCTACCATTTATAATGTATAATATCCCCATGAAAAACAAAACAACCAAATATCTCTTCTTAATAATTTTACTTGCCCTCTTCGCCGCGCAATTTTTATATCTTTCCCCAAAAGGCGAATTTGCCTTAAGCGATGACTGGGTACATACCGATACTATTTTACATTGGGCCCAAACGGGGCAGTTCAAATTAATGCCCTACGCCGGCCCCACTTTTTATGTCCCTATTCTTTACGGCACGGCTTTAACAAAAATCTTTGGCTTTTCTTTCACCCTACTCCGTTCCTCAACTCTTGCCTTAGTCTTAATCTTAATTTTAATTTTTTATTTACTATTAAACAAATTAACTAATAAACCGTTCCTATCATTCTTAGCAACACTAACTCTCTGGTCCAACCCCATTTTCTACAACCTCTCTTTCACTTTCATGACCGACATTCCCGCTCTGCTGTTTTTAACTCTGGCAATTTATTTTTATTATTCTGGTTTTGAAAAACAAAATAATAAGTATTTATTTTGGGGAACAATCTTTGGCTTACTTTCTGCTTTTACTCGCCAAACTGGGATTTTAATCATAATCGCATCACTATTTTATAATTTTATAAACTTTAAAAACTTTCCAACTATAAAACTTAAACATTTACTCTTATCATACGGCCTACCATTGGCTATTGGTGGCATAATTTATACTTGGCTCAATATTTACCAATTACTTCCTCAAAACACCACCAGTCACATAGTAGAAAATGGCTGGCGGCTACTCGGACACATCAAATGGTGGTTATTTTATATTCCTATGTACTTGGGGTTATTTACCTTACCACTAACTCTCCCTTGGTTTATAAAACACCACTCAGCCTGGCGCAGTAAAAAATTCTGGTTTTTATTTCTGATTATTGGTGGACTAACTATTTTTATTCGCCAAATTTACCATTTACAATTTCCTTACATGGGCAACGTAATTTCTCTTTATGGTATTGGCGCCATGAAAGACACACTAGCAGGACAACTGGCCACTGTAGTTCCTAGTTATGCCTGGGCAATAATTTCTGTACTTTGTGCCTTTGGCTTATCTCTAATCTCCTATCTCTTATCTCAAAAACACCACAACACTGAACCAACTGGTTTTATTTATCTTTTCGGTTTTTTATACTTAATTCCTCTACTCCTATTCCAAAGCTTTGACCGCTATCTTCTTCCACTTCTCTTGGTTTTAATAATTGCACTTGTCCAAAATATCAAACATATTAAATTTTCTTATCTCACCTCTTCAATCTTAATCTTAATCTTAATTTTCATCTCTCTCACCCAAACAAAATTTTATTTATCTTGGAACAATGCACGCTGGCAATTAGCTAATTACGCAACTACCCTAGAAAAAAACAAAACCAAAATAGACGGAGGCTACGAATGGGACGGCTGGAATAATTATTGGCCAACTTTAAGTAATGAAAAGTTAGCTTTCTCTAATCAAGATATACAAACACGAGCTTGGTTTAACCGCCGTTTTTTTCCAGACAATAATCCCGAGTATGTGGTTAGTTTTTCACCACTACCCAATTTTGAAATTATTAAAACTCAAAAAATCAGTGATTTTAATCCCAACAACCAGCTGTATTTATTAAAAAATAGCCAAATGGTCAAATAATGAATACTTTGCTATAATTAAACTGCTCTAATCTATATGGATATAATAACCAAAATCCTAGGCGCTCTCGGATTAATAATGATTATCTGGGGAACCTTTGAAAAGGACCTCCGCCATCGTGATCGTATTTATGTAATTGGCGGGTCCGGTTTATTAATTTATAGTCTTTACTTAAAAGATCCTATTTTTATTCCACTACAAATTATTTTTATTCTTGCAGCTATTATACACATTTATACTATCAAGAAAAAACGTTTTATTTTCTTTTAATAAACACTATGTTATTAGAATCTCTTATTCCTATCCTCCCTGTCAATTTAAGCGAACTATGGATCTTTTTAGTAGCCTGCCTAGGAGCCATTATGATTACCTATGCAATCTTCTTAGAAATTGAACGTCGCCAAGATTTAGTTTTTGCAGTCGGCGCTTATTGTTTATTTATCTACGCCCTATATATAAATAATGCAATCTTTACCATTGCCATGCTGGGCCTGTTTATTTCCTCCTGTATTGAATTTATTGAAATTTATGTTGGCCTACATAAGCATAGTCCGGAAGATTTAAATCGCTATAAAAACATGCGATAAAATATATGTTTGACATCACCACTATCGGAGACTGTACTGTAGATACTTTCATTATCATTGACCATGATGAAGCTGTACTGCAATGTGATCTAAAAAAAGACCAATGCCAGTTATGTTTAAATTTTGCTGACAAAATTCCCATCAAACAATCCTCTCAAGCAATCGGCGGTAATGCCGCCAATGTGGCTGTAGGCTGCCAAAAACTCAATATAAAGACCGCTGTTGTTAGCGAACTAGGAAATGATTTAAACAGTTTAACTATTCGGCAGGCACTGAAAGCGGCTAAAGTAAACACCAAACTAGTTAAGGTAACCAAAAACCGCGAAACACGCTATGCCATAATCTTAAACTACCAAGGTGAACGCACTGTCCTGTCTTATTTTGGTAAATACAAATACTCATTAGTCAAACTCCCAGAAACGAAATGGCTCTATTACACCTCACTAGGATTTTCATTTGAAAAAATACAAGACCAATTAGTCAGTTACTTAAAAAAATATCCAAAAATTAATCTGGCAATGAATCCTGGTTCTTACCAATTGAAAAAAAATCTTAAAAAAATAACCGAACTCTTACCCCGCACCAATCTACTTTTTGTAAATCAAGAAGAAGCCATTAAAATTGTCGGGGCTCAAAAAAACATTACTGACTTGATGAAATCACTTCATCAAACCGGCGTAAAAATAGCTGTGGTAACCAATGGCTCAAAAGGCTCGTACGCTTCCAATGGTCAAAATATTTATTTTATGCCACCCTATCCAATTACCGCCATTAGTAAAGCTGGTGCTGGTGATGCTTTCGCCTCGGGATTTATGGCCGCCATTATCAACAATAAAAATATCGACGAAGCCCTAACTTGGGGTACAGCCGATGCCACTGGGGTAATCCAAAAAATTGGCGCTGAAGAAGGGTTAATGAACAAAGTACAAATTATAAAAACTATTAAAAAATATTCTAAAATCAAACCACAATTAATTTAATTTTCAACTGTCACATACTTCTTTATCAAAAATAAAATTATAAAACCGGCATTATGCCGGTTTTATTATGTACATTATTAATACCAATCTCCCTGCTCTGCTACTCCATCAGCCACTGGTGGACCGCCAACAGGATGCGGAACATCACGAAGATTGCCTACTGGTCTGCGTGGAACATCATCAAGATTGTCTACTGGTCTGCCTCGCCCTCTGTTTCTTCTCACCAAACTGCGAACAACTGTATAAATAGCCGGTACTAACAACAAAAATAAAGGAGCAGGAATCACCAACAGTACTCTCCGGCCTTTAACTTCCACTTCTATTGCCACTTTCCTTTTGTCTCCAATTACTTCTGCTAAAAGTTCATTAGCATCTTTATCCGAAATTTGGCCTTTATTATATTTGCTTACTAATCCCTGAATCTTCCGATCATCAACAAACTTTTTTCCATCTTTTCCTAATTTGTAAACGTATTTTTTCAACCCTTTCATTTCTTCAGCAGTTAATGGTATCTCACCTTTACCTTGATAGGAAACGTCCTCTACTGACAACCCTTCCTCTTTAAATAAATCTTTTAAAGAAATTGCGGCATTTTCAGCCCGCAACTCTGAAAGCTTTTGATTAAAAATACTAGAATCATTAATATCAACAGCATTATCATCCTCTGGGGAGGCATAACCAGCTACTTTTGCTGATTTCAAACCCACTTTTTCTATTTCACTTCTCTGCTGTCCAGTCATTAATCTCTCTTTTTGATCTTTATAAGAGAAGCCAAACAACACTGGCATTATTCTCTCCATTAATTGCATCACAGATTTTCTCAAATCATCTTTCATTTTTTGTTTATCAACTGGTGAGGCTTTATCAAAATGTTCGGCGTACTGATAAGGAACTTCTAAATTCACCAAAAAAGATTGGTTAAGTTCATCTTTTCTTTCTCCTGCTATAAATTCTAAAAATGGATGCAAAATCGGTTCGTTTCCCGGCAAACCCACACCCACCGTAACCGGTTCAAGCAACATTTCACCTAATTCTTCTACTGAATGGGGCTTTTCCAAATTAGACTGAAAAATTAAACTCTCTTCACCAAAATCAAATCGTAAAAAATCATCACCGCCAGTTGCAAGATCCTTTTGAATCTGTCTCACACCACCTAATTGAACTTCTCGGCCTCTGGCTGGAACCTCAGGAGCAGTGTTGGCGAAAGCCAAAGATTGTGTGGCAACTTCCCAAAAAGCCAACAGAGCGGTAACCGTAGGCCGCTGCTTAACCAGCTGCCGCATTCTATTTAAAACAGTCTTTCTTTCTGGCTCAATTTCTCCCTTCTTGGCTTGCAATAATCGCCAAATTTTTTCAACTTGTTGTTCAATATCAGCATCGTTTACTTCAGCAGAACTTAAATTAATTCCTTCTCCTCTATTTTTTAAACTCATATGTTAATAATTTAGCGATGTAACTTTTTATAGGCCTTTCTCTCTTGAAAAAATGATTCGGCGTTAATTACATCCTCATGCTTAGTATGTGGCCCAAGTAAACAAAGCCCAAATTCAAAAGCCCGCACCTGTTCTCTAATCTCATCAGCCAATTGTGGGTGTTCCTGTTCATCATCAGCAATCTGGCGCAGAGAAATTAAACGTTTTTCAATGTCATCAAGAATGGTCTGAAAATTAATTATTAATTCTTCATACTTATTTTTTTCCGTGCTTAAAACTGCTTGCCTAGTATAATTCCGAATGTCATTATCTACTTCAACTAAAACGCCCGTTAAAGTCTGCCATTCTTCCATCGTAAAAAAACTTCTTGGCGACCCACTATAAACATCAAAATAAGTGCCACCGTGTTCTTTAAATTGTTTATAGCGAGCTTTTAACTCTCGTGGTAAATGACCCAAAAAAAACTTTTCTCCAAGTTCGCCCTCATGCAAATCCAATAATTCTTGAAAAGCTTTCCAATAAGCCCAAATTTGTTTACCAAAAACAATCATAGTCTCATCAACATCATCAATGGTAACAGTTAAATCATTTTGCAGGTGTTCCAACACATGTTTCATTTCTTCTTTAATCTGTTCCGGAACAAGTGGTGGAAGCTGATTATAAATTTGTTGAAAAATTGTTATAGTATATTTGGACATAAAAATATTAACAACAAATATTAATAAAATACAATTAAAATATTAATAAAATATGATGTTATATTTGTTTAGTATTTTAGTCGTATTTTGATTGTATTTTCTAGCTTAAGTATACCACTCTACACTGACTTTTGACTAATCACGTACATCGCAATCCCTGCCGCGATACTCACATTCAAACTTTCCTTCTTGCCATGCATCGGAATATGAACAATAATATCACACATTTTCAAAATTTCCTCACTTATCCCATCCACTTCATTCCCCACAATCAGCGCCAGATCTTTATTCTTAGTCTTAATCTCTGAAATATCAAGGCTTGATTCACTCTTCTCTAGACCAACAATAAACACACCCTTTTTCTTCAACGCACTCAAAAGTGGCTTTAGTCTCACCCTATGCTCCCACGGCATCCAAGTTTCTGCACCTAAAGACACTTTATCTATTTGTGGCCTCGGCGGATCTGGCGTAAATCCTACCAAAAACAATTTGGTAACTCCACAAGCATCCGCTGTCCGAAACATCGCACCCACGTTGTGGCAGGAACGGATATTTGGCAAAATCAAGTAAAATTGATTCATAATTAATGAAATTATAGATTATTTTACACAGATAAGCAATAATAAACTGTTACAAAACATGACCTTCTGGGTCATGTTATCTGAGTCATGTTATTTATATTGGCTCTTCACCTCATAGCAATTCTTGGTAGGAATAAAAAAACCGCTACTACTAAAGCAATACCGGCCAAGAGATAATAATATACCAAAGAATACTCAGACTTTTGGGCGTCTGAAGCCCTAAATTGATTTTGCATATGTTTGTTTTTGTTTTTGCTTGTCCGACGAAGCTCACGAGAGCGAAGGCGGATTTTTTAATTAATTAACTAGATTTGGCTACTTTTAAAGCTCTTTAATCTATACTAATTAACGATATTATAGCATAAAATTGACCTTTTGTCAATAGTGTCGTACAATTATATCAAATAACACTATTAATAAAATTATAAATCTATGTTTCTCTATATCCCCAATTTTGACCTTTTTATTTTTTGCATAGTAGTGATCATTACTGGCATATTAGGAATAGGAGTTTTTTTAAACGATCGCAAAAATATTTCCAACCAATCATTTGCTTTTTTTACATTTTTTTCTATTATTTGGACAATTATCAACTTTTTAAGTTATCGGCCATCAATGTTCCAATGGGAAATATGGATAATCAGAGGCGTGTTAGCAACATCAATTTGGGCTTTCTTTTTCTTTTTTAAATTATGTTATGTCTTTCCAAATAAAAATTTTATTCGAACAAAATTCTACAAAACATTATTAGCCATAACTTCAATTTCTTCTTTATTTTTTCTAAGCCCCTACACCATTTCCGAAACACCTTTATTTTTTCATACAGCCAAATGGTTTAATAAAATATATGTCCTGCCTGGAATGATTATCTATGGTCTTTTGGTCATCGGTTTAATGGCAGGCGGCATTTATCTGCTCTTCAAAAAAAACTCCCAAGCCGACGCTAAACAAAAACAACAATATAAAATTATTTTAGGCGGATGTTTGGTTAGTTTTATTTTACTTTTGCTGGCCAATTTTGTCGCTCCGGTATTTTTTAACAACATAAAATTTATTCCTTGGGCTGCCACCTTCCAAATTCCCCTCTTGTTAGGTTTTGGTTATGCCATTGCTCAACATCAATTATTTGATATTAAAATTGTCGTAACCAAAATATTGATTGCCATACTTTTTACCGTCATGATTTGGCAAGTAATTTTTTCTTTTGCTAATTTTAATTTGTCTTACAATCTTTTCTTTATTACCTTAATCAGCATCACCTGTTATTTACTATTAAAAAACATTAGAAAAGAAAGAGAACACCTAGAAAAAATTTCTAAATTCAATGCCACTTTAAACGGAACTATTTCTCAAATTATCAACAGTATTGATGACCCAATATTAATAGTGAACAAAAGAATGAATCTAATCGCCGTCAACAAAGGAGCTAAAAAAACCTTCCAACAAAATAATGATGATTATCCTGTAAGCCTCAATGATTTTTGTCGCACCAAAATTAATCGTTCACTACCAATAATTATTAAAGATTTTTTTGAAGAAAACAAAGAATCTGCTGAAACTGAAATTCTTTTCCCAGAAAATGCCAAAGTAAAAATTATTCTCTCTCCTTTTTCTCAAGATGATCCAAAAGATTCTGTGCTAATGATTATTAAAAAAATAAATTATTAAACACTATCACTTAACTGATTAACCAGCTCTGCTATGGCAAAAACGTTAAAAAATTATCTCACTGAATTTTTGGAATATTTAGAAATTGAAAAAAACCGTAGCAACAAAACCACTCGTAATTATGATTTTTATCTACGCCGTTTTATTGACTGGTTTGGCGATAAAGATCCGGAAAAAATTACCGCTGAAAACGTACGCCAATACCGTCTTTGGTTAAATCGCCTGGTGGATGTCCACGGCGATTCCTTAAAAAAAAATACCCAAAATTATCATTTAATTTCTCTGCGTTCATTTCTAAAATACTTGGCCAAACGGGATATTAAAACCTTAGCAGCCGAAAAAATTGAGTTAATGAAAATGCCTGACAGAAACGTTAGTTTTCTGGAAGGTAGTGATTTGGAATATCTTTTAGCCGCTCCTTTTAAAAATTTGAATATAAAATCAGCTAAAAATGCCAATAACGAAAAAAACCTAGCCCAACAAAATTTAATCACTCACCGCGACAAAGCCATTTTAGAAATGCTTTTTGCCACTGGATTGCGTGTTTCCGAACTGGTTAAATTAAAAAAAGATAATCTTAATTTAAACAGAGCTGAATTTACGGTAACCGGTAAAGGTGGCAAATCGCGAATCGTCTTTGTCTCCGAACAAGCGAAATATTGGCTCAAAAAATATTTGGATCTAAGGCCAGATCTGAATCCCTATTTATTTATTTCGCATGATAAAAAAAACAAGAGTAAAGAAATTAAAGACGAATGTTTAACTCCGCGCTCGGTAGAAAGAATCGTCCAAAAATATGCCCGAGAGGCTGGCATCACCAAACCGGTTACTCCCCACACTCTACGTCATTCCTATGCCACCGACTTATTGCAAAATGGCGCAGATATTAGAAGCGTACAAACCATGCTCGGTCACTCCTCTATCACCACCACTCAAATCTACACTCACATTACTGATAAAGAATTAATGAATACTTATAAAAAATTCCACGCAAAAAAAGTAGAGGGCGATTGACAAAATGACATCCTTAATGTACCATTATGTCATTATAAATTTATTGTAAATTGATAATTGAATATTCTATACTTGCGCCCATAGTTAAATGGATAGAACACTAGCCTTCTAAGCTGGATATGCAGGTTCGATTCCTGCTGGGCGCACTAATACACGATACAAAATATACATAAAAAAATACAACTAAAATACAAATAAAATATGACATTATATTTGTTTAATATTTTGATCGTATTCTGTTAATATTTTATTTATATTTTATTCATAATCATATGTGGACAGTAGCAATAATTGTTTTAGTGTTGATAATTATCAGCATCCGCCAAGTCAACCAATATCAGCGCGGAGTTAAATTTCAATTAGGAAAATTTGTTAAACTTGTTGATCCAGGTTGGAGAATAGTTCTTCCTATTATTCAAAGCATGACCAAAGTAGATATCCGCATCAAAGCTGTAGATGTGCCCTACCAAGAAACCATTACCAAAGATAATGTCTCCTCAAAAATAAATGCCGTAATCTACTATAAAGTGGCCGACGCTGGCAGAGCAATTTTAGAAGTAGAAAATTTTTGGTTTGCCGTATCACAATTGGCCCAAACCACTATGCGAAATGTAGTAGGCCAAATGGAATTGGACGAACTTTTGGCTAACCGTGAAGCAGCAGCCAAAAGAATCAAAGAAATTATTGATGTCACTACCGAAGGCTGGGGTATTAAGGTGGAAAGTGTGGAATTAAAAGATATTGTTTTACCAGACAACATGCAGAGAGTAATTGCTCGCCAGGCAGAAGCTGAACGAGAAAGACGAGCAGTTATTATTAAATCTGGTGGTGAAGTAATTGCCGCCGAAAACCTGGCCAAGGCTGCCAAAATGCTATCCTCAGAATCAGGAGCCTTACACTTAAGAACTTTAAACACCATCAATGAAATCTCTTCTGACCAATCAAACACCGTGGTCTTCGCTGTTCCTTTAGAAATACTCCGGGCTTTTGAAAGAATGGGAAAATAACAAAAAACCCTGCACCAGAACGGTGCAGGGTTTTTTTCTTTGGGGTGAGTGACCGGGCTTGAACCGGCAACCTCTGGGACCACAACCCAGTGCTCTAACCAATTGAGCTACACCCACCATATAAAAATATCTAGCAACTAATATTATACGCTTTATTGACCAAAAGTCAATACTTACTTCAAAACCATGCTTAGTATTATTATAATTTCTAAACAAGAAGAGCAAACACTCCCTTTGCTTTTAGATAGTATAAAAAAACAGGAACCTTTTGCGGAAAAAATAGAAATTATTTTAAGTGATGCTCAAAGCACAGACAAAACCAGAGAAATCGGACAATCTTTTGATTGTAAAATTATTGAGGGTGGCTTGCCAAGTGTTGGCCGAAATAATGGAGGAAAAATTGCCCAAGGTGATATTCTGCTTTTTTTGGATGCAGATGTTGTCTTGCCACTTAATTTTCTTAAAAAAACCGTTAGCGAATTTAGAAAGAGAAAACTAGTCTGTGCCACGGTAAAATATATTCCCCAAAGTTCTAAAATTATTGATAAACTTCTTTTAGGTCTTTATAATATCTTTGCCAAAATAATTCAATATTCCGACCCACACGCTGCTGGTGTTTGTATTTTTTGCCAAAAAGATATTTTTATTAAAACCGGCGGCTTTGATGAAAAATTACTCCTGGGAGAGGACTACGAATTTTGCCGACGTCTTGGTAAATCAGGTAAATTTAGAATTTTAAACTCCTCTTATCTACTTTACAATATCCGTCGTTTTGAAAGTGATGGTCGTTTACGTTTTGTTTTAAAATGCTTTAAGGGATTTTTTTACCGCCTATTTATTGGTGAACAATATTCACCGCAGTTTGATTATACTCTGCATGGTGGTGTAAAAATAATAAAACATTAAAAAATCGGCTAATTGCCGATTTTTTAATTATTCAATTTATAATTTAAATAAAACAAAAATTATTATTATTATTGAAGCGCCAATGTCTGAGTGAGTATACACGAGTTTTGGTGCAAAAAAATAATAACATTTTTTGTTTTATTTAAATTAGTGACTTTAATTACCCCAAGTAGCATTGGGAACTACATTACCTTGATACAAATCTTCACTCAAAGGATCACCATTATTATTTCTGACCGGTTGCTGTACATTCAACCCACCACACTGCCCACCACTACACACAGCAGTAGGAAATTCTCCTTGGCCGGTAATAATCTTTTGTGCCAAATAAGCAATCCCATAAGCTCCAAGTAAAATAAATACTCCAATAATAGAAGTGCGAATCATTCCTATTGCCTTTTTTCTTTTTTCTTCTTCTCCTTGCGAAGTCATGATCAAAAAACCAGCATAAACCATGAGGGCTACAAATAATACACCCAAAGTGGCCAAAAATGTCTGAATAATATAACCCACCACCAAACGTGGATCATTCGGCTGGCCGTACTGAGCCTTATTTCCCAAAGCTTCCATTTGGGTTACCACATCTCCACGCCAGCCCTGAGCTGAATTGCCAACTGATACCCCATTCTCAGCATTTACCGGATTAACTGAAAACAAAGAAAAAAACAGAACTAATAACAATTGTAAAATAAAAACTTTTTTCATATTTATTTACTCCAATCCCAATTTTTAATATTATGTATCACATCTCTAATATCACTCGTCTGAGCCTCTAAAGCATAGCCACCGGCGCTGGTACCACCTTGAAAATTAGGACTATGCACTGCGTCATTAACCTTATTACCCACAAAAAAAGTAATTCCATAAGATAAGATAATTATCAAAAGACCCAAAACCGCTTGCTCTATATGAGCAACACCCTTTTTTACTTTTTCCTCATCACCACGGGCCATAAAATAATCATAACCGCCAAGCACAACCATTAAAATAAAAATTATTCCCACTATACTTAAAGCCAATTGAATTATATCAATAATTAATTGTGTAACAGACAACGGCGCCGCAGCCACTGTCGCCGTTTCTCCTGAACCAGCTTGCAATTGGTTAAGCACCTGCGTAGATAAATCATCATTGGATTTTGTGAGTGGATCATTGGTAGCAGCTCTAGCAACCAAAACTAAACTTAAAATCAAAAATAATCCCAGACTAATTGAAATTGCAAATTTATTTTTCAACTTCATAAAATTAATTAACCACACAATTAACTCCATCCGCCTTAGGCGGATTAATTATTACCATTTGCAGTATAATTTACCAAAATCGGCACAATATAATAAGTTATACTATAAGCACCAATTACAATTATTAAACCAATAATACTTTGTTTAATAATGGTTTGCGCGGTTTTTACTTTTTCCTCTTCACCATGAGCGGTCATCCACAAATATCCGGCATAAACCATTAAAACCAAAAATATTAAACCCACTAAAGACAGCGCTACGGCTATCACCATACCCACAAGTGAAGCAAGACTAGTGGCGTTGGTTGGACCATAGCCAGCCTGTGTTGCTGCTGTGCCCATCAAATTACCCTGATTCAAATTCACTGCCAACACTTGCCCGCCCACCGTCAAACAAATAATTATGGCTAAAATTGTAAAAAACTTTTTCATAAAATTAATATATTTATTTATTGTGTACTAAATCTACTCATCACCAAGAAAGTTATGGCATAAGCGCCCAAGACTATTACCAAACCTATCATTGAGGCAGTAATAATCTTTTGAGCAGTTTTCACTTTTTCCTCTTCGCCACGGGCGGTCATCCATAAATATCCGGCATAAACCATTAAAATTAAAAATATCAAACCGATTAAACCCAAACCAATGTTAATGGTTTGACCGATAATAATTCCTACATTGGATAATCCAGTGGTGCCGGCCGCTCTGCCGGCATTATTCAATTTATCCGAGGCGTCCGTCAAACGCCCCACAGCCAAAACCGGCCCTGCCACAAAGAACAAACCAGATAATAAAAAAGTAAATATTTTTTTCATAAAGTTAATTAGCCTATTATTAATTAATATTACCTTTAGGATCTAAATTTGCAGCATTAAAACTAGCATTATTTTTAAAATATTTATCACATTGTTCCATACTGGTTAATTCGCTATGCCACTGCCATTTATCTGGCCCAAAAGCACAATCATTAGGATCTTTTTCATTATTACCAGTGGTTTTGCAATTGGCTTCTGTAGTTAAACCCCGATCAGTCCAAAGAGCCTTATAACCCAAACCACTTCCACCGGTCCAAACTAAACTATTATCCTTATTACAGGGTTGTACTAGATCAAAACAACAACCTTGCGGATCATTGGGGTTGCCTGCGTCATTAGCAACTTGAGGAAAACCATTAATTAATAAATTACTCAAACCATAAGCGCAAAGAACTATTATTAAACCAATAATAGCCGCAATTATCGTATTTTGTGATTTTTTAATATCCTCTTCATTGCCTCGAGAAACCAACCACCTAAACCCGGCATAAACCATTAAAATAAAAAATATAATACCTACCAAGCCAAGGGCAATGTTAATGTAGACACCAACTTTTGTTTCCAAATTTGAAGAAGTATCAACACCCGTCTGCTTGACGGTTGTCAAAAGATTTCCGGAAGAGTTATCCAAACTTAAAGCCGCCTTAGTTAAAGTCACTTGACCAAACATGGCCAAAACTATCAATAACCAGATAAATAATTTTATTTTGTTTTTCATAAAAATTATTTTTTTGTACTCTTTGTACACATACCAGTTACACAAGCTAAATCAGTACTTTTACAATCTTTATCAACCAAACACTGTGAACAAAATTTGTGGCCATCATCACCAGCATATCCACAAAATGGTTTACCAGGCTGTTGGGTACAATCATTATTACTTGTACAATAAATATCCGTTGGAGTGCTTGTTTTTACACTATTTAAAATAAATTGAGTAAGAGTATATGATAATAAAATTATTACAATCCCAATTATAGCGGCGGTGATAGTATTAAGTGCTTTTTTAGTATTTTCTTCACTGCCTCTAGCTGTCATCCAAAGAAACCCTCCATAAATCATTAAAGCAAAGAAAATAACTGCCGCTAGAGACAAAGCCGTAGCAATTACATTACCAATAGCAACACTCGGACTTTGCTGAGAAGGTAAATTTGATGAAGTAGCAAAACTTTCCGTTACTCCATAATCAGCTGCTGGGCCATTCTCGGCCAAAACCGGCGCAACCAAAGAAAAACTTAATGTTATAAGTAG
>CAILTG010000093.1 GCA_903837125.1 Candidatus Magasanikiibacteriota bacterium
GTTTTTCAGGCATCTTTAATAAATGTTTTGTTTAAAATATTCGTTTTTTTAATTTTTACTGTTATTACAATGCCAATTTTTATAACTGCCGGTTCTCCAAGCACAATGGCTGATTTTTGGTATTTAATTTTATTTGTTTTATTAATGCCTATCGCCATTATAGGGTCACTATATATTAAATATGTAGTGATCGGTATGGTAGTAAATAAGCTGAAGATTTGGTCAGCCATGGCTAATGGTTGGGGTATTATTACCAAAAATTGGCTAATTAGCGTTGAAATGTCTTTTGTATTGTTTTTAATAAATATTGTTTCCGTCTTTTTCACTCTAATAATAATAAGCGGACTATCTATCCCGATGTGGTTTCTAGCTGTTACGGCTCAACAATTAATTTCTTATCAGGTTTTTATTATTATATTAGTTCTAACATACGTTTTCTTATTTATAGTCTTTCTGGTTTGCAACGCGCTGGTCTCAACCTTTACTATTAGTGTTTGGACTAGTCTTTATCTTAAATTGAATAAAAACAGTGTAACTTCTGATATTAAAGGCTTTATTGGGGGAATTATTAGATAACTTGACTAAAATTAAAGTTGTTGTTATATTCTATTGGTAAATTATACTATTATGCCAAAAAGAACTTATCAGCCAAATGTCCGTAAAGCCAAAAAAGATCATGGTTTTCGTGAGAGAATGAGCTCAAAAAACGGTCGTAATGTCCTCAAGGCCAGACGCGACAAAGGACGTGAAGTATTATCCAAATAAGCTAAGGGGTTATTTTTCTGCTGTTTTATTACATAAATAAGACTTGGAAAAATAACCCCTTAACTTATTTCTACTTATATGTTAAAAAAAGACCAGCGATTAAGAAAAACAAAAGAAATCGAGGGTGTTTTTGCTATTGGTCGAAGTTGCTATTTGGGTGGCTTGGGTATGAAAGTGGTAATTAATAAATTAGAAGTAAGTCGATTTACCGTTTTGGTTAGCA
The DNA here is from genome assembly GCA_903837125.1 of Candidatus Magasanikiibacteriota bacterium. GTDB lineage: Bacteria > Patescibacteriota > Patescibacteriia > Magasanikbacterales > UBA922 > CAILTG01. The sequence goes on from CAILTG010000093.1 coordinate 989, forward strand.
AAAAAGTAAGTAAAAGGGCAGTCGATCGCAATAAGCTCAAAAGACGTATTAGAGAAATCTTAAAAAAGGACTTAGAGAATCTAATCCCTTGCGATATAATAGTTATTTGTCAACCACAGGCCATAGAATTAGAATTGGTTGATTTAAAACATAACATTAAGGGAATTTTAAATAAACTAAAACTTTACAAGATATGACTAAATGGCTTGATGGTTTTTTAGTTTTAATTATTACTAAATTAATTAGACTTTATCAAAAAACACTTTCACCTGATCATGGTATTTTTAAGAAAGGTGTCGGCTATTGTCGTTTTCAACCAACCTGTAGTGAATATTGTTTGACCGCATTTAATAAATATGGTTTCATTAAGGGAGGTTTTAAATGTTCATACCGAGTCTTGCGTTGCAACCCATTTAATAAAGGTGGTTGGGACCCGGTTAAATAAAATTATATGGCTTCATTATATCAAACAATTTTTTATCAACCAGTGCTAAATCTTTTTATTTGGCTTTATAACATTGTACCTGGGCATGAAATAGCTATTGCCGTGGCTTTATTCGCGGTGGCCATTAAATTAATACTCTTACCAGTGGCTCAAAAGGCCTTACAGTCACAAAAAGCCTTACAAGATTTACAACCTAAATTAGAGGCTTTAAAGGCTGAATTTGGTGAAAATAAAGAAAAAATGACCCAAGCTATGATGGCTTTGTATAAAGACAATAAAGTTAATCCATTTTCTTCTTGTCTTCTAATGTTAATTCAACTCCCCTTCTTTATTGCTGTCTTTCAAATGTTTAAAAAAACCTTTACCAGTATTGGAGCTAATCTTATTTACCCATTTATCAGTAATCCAGGAATGTTAAATACTAATTCCATTTTTGCAATAGATTTTGCTAAACCAAATTTGATCCTAGCGATACTAGCTGGTATTGCACAATTTGCTCAAGTTAAAATGATGCCACAACAAAAGCCAGCTATTAAAACAGATGGCTCTAAGGATGAAGGCATGGCAGCGATAATGAACAAGCAAATGATGTATATCTTCCCAGTCTTAACTATTTTTGTATGTATGAGCCTCCCCTCCGGTCTCGCCTTCTACTGGTTATTAATCACATTATTAACAATTCTTCATCAAGAAATTCTATTTAAGAAAAAACCTAACATGACAGACCTTAAAATTATTGAAGGAGAAATTATTAA
>CAILTG010000094.1 GCA_903837125.1 Candidatus Magasanikiibacteriota bacterium
AATAATATTATTCACTTTTTAAAATATTATATCTAACTTCCAACACTTTTCCTGGAGTATCATCCAAACTAATAATAAACTTACGGCTATCATCTTTTTCTCTCCTAAATCTTACCATTGTGAACCTCAAAACTTTCAAAAACTTTCTAAGATGTTTCCCAGCATCCAACGAGCTAGAAAAATTAATATCAACATTCATAATATTACCGACAATTTCTATTTTAAGATTACCACTCCTATCTTTAGTAGCACAATCAATAAATTTTTGACAATCTTCACCTACCATCATTCTCTCCTTAGCCTGCACAACTGACAATCTTTCAAATGCGTCAACATTCATATTTTTTAAAATTAAACTGGTCCACTTTTTGATGGATTAAGACAATTTTACCACACAATTCATAAATTTGTCCATAAAAAAACCATCCCGATTTTATCAGGATGGCTGTAATAATTGAGTTCGCGCGCCTGGTTGGCTGATCAGACGCGCGTCCCCTTCTCCAGAGCTTCCTGATGGTGGGATTCACACCCCGCATCCTGAAAAGCTCTTGGAGCCCTTGATTCCAATAACCTTGAAGCTCCGCAGGACGCCCACGTCCGGAACCGATTCCGGAAACGTGAAGATCCGCTCGGCTTCAATGCACACCTCAACCCGATACACCTCTGCGTCCGGGAATCCGTACTCCCGGAACCGAACGATCCAACGGCGTGCGCCGCGAACCCGCTCGAGTTCCAGGACCTTGTAGTCCGCCCCAAGTGTGGTTGTCAGGGTGATATCCTGAACCCCCCCAAAGAGAACCACCCCGGTCCAAGCCTGAATGGCAGAAACTGGCCAACTTCTTCTTGATATCACGTGCACCCCCTTGTAATTTTAGCCAACACCCCAAAACCATACTAGTTTTTTAGTAAAATGTCAACATTATTAATAAAACATGTTATAATACTACAAACTATGGAACAATACTTTATTCAACTAGCTAAGGCCGTAGGCGTACAAATTTTTGGTTTGTTTGGTCTATTTTTTATTTTTGGTTTTGTCTTATCAAAACTACAAGAATGGACGCAAAGAAATTATGCTCGTTCAGTAGGTTGGAAAGGAATTCTATGGACTGCCTGGTTTGGCACACCCTTTCACGAATACGGCCATGCTTTTTTTGCCAAACTTTTTCGCCACAAAATTGACTCCATGGCTTTATTTAAACCCAATCCTGAAACCGGTGAACTCGGATTTGTAAATCACTCTTATAATCCCAAAAGTTTTTATCAAAGCATTGGTAATTTTTTTATTGGCGCGGCACCCATGATTTTTGGCTCACTAATTTTAGTATTTTTTTTATATTTATTGGTTCCCAACAGCAGTGACATTTTTGGTTCACTCGCTAATAATCAAGAAAATTTTTTGGGTATTTTAAAAGGAGCTGGTAACGCGCTCCTTAAACTTTTTACTTTAGAAAATATTAAGACCTGGTATTTTTGGATTTTTCTTTATATGTCTTTTTGCGTGGCCTCACATATTGCCCCCAGCAAGGCGGATCGTAAAGGTTTATGGAAAGGCTTAATTCTAATTATTATTTCTCTAGTTTTTATTAACATTCTTACCTTATTAATTAAGTGGGATATCACTCAGTACATTCTCACTTTTTCAGAGTGGCTTAGTATTTTAGTAGCCATTTTTGCCTATGCTACCATTATTTCTTTGCTGCATTTTATTGCTTCTTATTTTATACTCCGACCGTTTAGAAAGTATTAAAAATCGGTCATTAGCCAAATTTTTTTAAGTTTTATCCATCAGCTTAGATTCAACTCTTCTCTTAAAAAAGCAAAAATTTTCTGATACTCTTCAAACCGAGGATAAAAATTCTCTGGATTATTTTTAATCATTTTTTCTAATTCCAAATAATGAACCCATTTGGCATTCTGTACTTCTTCTGTTTGTAAATTAAAATTAGAAAAATCAGCACGGGCAAAATAAATATCGTCATATTCATTACTAAAGGTACCATCAGAAAAAGCCTCCTCCATTTTTAGGGTGAATAACAAACGAAAAGCAGCCGGGGCTAAATTTATTCCCAGCTCCTCTGCGGTTTCTCTCACAATCGTACTTAAAGAATCCTCGCCTGCCAATACATGACCGGCGGCCGAATTATCCCACAAATTAGGATGTTCATGTTTATTAGCAGAGCGTTGTTGAGTTAATAATTCATTTTGCGAATTTAAAATCCAAACATGTGCACCCCGATGCCATTCACTGTTCTGATGAACAACTGTACGCGTTTTTACAATACCTGTAAGTTTTCCTTCCTTATCTAAAACATCTATATAATCCATATAATTAATTTTTGTATATCACTTCCTCTAAATAATTTTTCATTACTTTTTCGCTAGGAAAAAATAATGGTTTTGGTAAATTATCAATTGCAAACCACTCCCAACGAGTAATTTCATCCGGCTCCATTACTTTTGGTTCACCTACAAAATCTTCACAAAGAAAACCTAGAGTGATAAAGTGAGCATCACTCACCATATCATTGGCCACACTAATAAGTTTTATTTTATTTTTAGCTATTTCCAAACCCGTTTCTTCTAAAGTTTCACGATAACAACATTCTTCAAAACTCTCATGAAAACGCATTTTGCCACCAGGCATACTCCAAGTACCCTCACCGTGCAATTCAGAATCTGCCTTTTCTGGATCAACATTCCGCTGACCTAAAAGAATTTTTCCATCTTTTAAGATCATCACCCCAAACCCCACGCCAATATTATTATTTTCTAGCATATTATTGATATAAAAAATAAATTTTTAAAATTTTAGGTTAGACCCGGCCACATAACCAGTTGCCCAAGCCACCTGCAAATTGTAACCACCAGTTGGACCATCTAAATCTAAAACTTCACCAACAAAATATAAATTACTAATTTTTTTAGAACGCATAGTTTGGGGATCAATCTCTCTCAATGACACTCCACCACTCGTCACCATGGCCATTTCATAACCCGAATTTCCAGCTACCGTAATTTCTAAACTATTCAACAATTTACCTAACTGCAATCGTTCTTCACGAGTAACATCATGCAGTGGCTTATCACCATTAATTTTTAAAATCCCCACCAAACATTCTGCCATTCTTTTGGGAATAAATTCAGTTAAATAATTTTTTAAAAACTTATGGCTATAATCACTAAACTCCATTTGTAAATTTTTGTCTAATTGTTCAGGAGATATTCCTGGAAAAAAATTAATTCTTAATTTAACTTCACCATTTTTTTCTGCTCTAATCACACTCTTGCTAATATTTATTACCAGTGGTCCACTAACACCAAAATGGGTAAACAACAAATCACCAGTTTTATTAATAATTTTTTTATTATTTTGATAAACAGCCACTCCGACATTTTCTAAAACCATTCCTGGTAAACTTTTTACCCAAGCTTCCTTAATTTTTAATGGTACCAGAGCGGGTTTAAGAGGCACCACTTCCAGACCAGCTTTTTTTGCCCAAACCAAACCATCACCGGTAGAACCAGTAAAAGTATAAGACAAACCACCAGTGGCAACAATAAGATTTTTAGTAGAAATTTTTGTGCCATCAGTCAAAACAACTTCTTTAACAAGAGAATTTTTTACTGAAATATTCTTAACTATTGACTCATATTTTATTTCCACACTATTTTCCTCTAAATATTTTTTTAAAGCATCCAACACTTCTTTGGACGAATTAGAAACTGGAAACACTCTACCATCATTTTCTATTTCTAATTTTACACCCAATTCCTCAAAAAAATCCATTATTTGTTTCGGACCAAATTTATGCAAAGCAGAAAACAAAAAAGCACCATTTTCCCCATAGGCAGACACCAGTTTATGTAAGTCAAATTCGGCCTGAGTAATATTACACCGACCATTACCGGAAATTAATAATTTTTTACCTAATATTTTATTTTTTTCCAATAACAAAACTTTGGCAGCACGAGTAGCCGCCATGCCTGCCGAAATCATCCCCGACGGTCCCCCGCCAATAACCACAAGGTCAAATACATTTTTCATAAAGCTATAATATCACTTTATCTTAAAATCACCGAAAAATCAATGCTATTTTTTGTAACCTTGTTAACCTCTTAATTTCGGCCTCTTTTTTTCGTACTTTCGCCAAAGTTTTAAATTTTTTAAAATATACTAATTTTACCGGCCTACGCCCACGTGTATATTTCGCGCCTGCCTTTGTATTGTTGTGCTCATGAATTCTCTTCTGCAAATCACAAGTAGAGCCTGCATAAAGACTCCCATCTGAACACTCTAAAATATAAACAACAAATGGCATTTAATTATATTCAATATAAACCAAAACCCTGAACAAATTTGGTTCAGGGTTGTTACATTACTTCTTTTTATTCTTTTTTGGTTTTTTAACATCTTTTCTTTGTGCGTTGTTTCCTTTGGCCATACAAATTAAGATTAAAAAATTAAACTACTGCTATTATACCACATAATGACTATCACCGTAAGGGATTATTATATATTGACTACCGTCCGCCTTTTTGATATAGTTATGCGCGATGGAAGGTTCGCATAGCGGTCTAGTGCGCACGCTTGGAAAGCGTGTATGCCGAAAGGCATCGAGGGTTCAAATCCCTCACCTTCCGCCAAAACAAAATCACGTTTAAACGTGATTTTGTTTTATTAATTTTATTCTCCACCCTCATCTTTATCTCTACTTTTCAACATTTCCAGCAAATCTTCCCTTTTTTGATGAAATGTTTTAATCGCATCCAATAAATGATCTTCACTATCCACAATTTGATAAAATTCATCATCTTCATCATTAACAGTCCCTAGTTTATGCACCATTACTTCTTTAATAAAAGCCAACAATGGTTCCCAATACTTATGATTATAAAGCAACACCGGCATGGGTTCCATTTTTTTAGTTTGAATCAAAACCAGCACCTCAAATAATTGATGCAAAGTGCCAAAACCGCCAGGCAAAAATACAAAGGCAGTGGCCGGCGAGGTAATAATTAACTTACGAATGTAGGGAAATTGGAAACCGATGGCCTTGGTTAAATAAGCATTTTTTCGCTCTTTATAACCATATTTAATATTAATGCCAATTGATTGTCCGCCGATTTCAAAAGCGCCACGCGACACTGCCTCCATAGTACCAGGACCGCCACCCGACACAACTGAAAAACCTTCTTTAGCCAAACGTTGTCCCACACGATAAGCTACTTGATAATATTCACTTTCAGTAGTAATATTTTTTGTACCTAAAACATTAACACTATTTTTAATACCGGTTAAAAACTCAAAACCATCAACCATTTCAGCCATAATGCGAAAAATCTTCCAATCCAATTTTTGCCCGTTCTGAAAATGGTGTGGCGACAACTCGGATTCCACTTCTCGATCTTTAGTATTTTTAATAAATTGATATGCTTCTTCGGCGGTTTCCACCAAATGCCAGCTATCAATCACACTAGGCAAGACTGACCCAATCGGCACTGCTTTTTGGCGTAAAAAATCTATAAGCGGCTGCCAAAATTCTTTACCAACCAGTACAATCGGCACCCGCTGCATTTTATTCATATCCATTAAGTCCACAATTTCAAAAAATTCATCCATGGTTCCGTAACCACCAGGAAAAAATACAAAAGCATTGGCTGGTGAAGTAAGCATTACTTTACGCGTAAAAAAATAATAAAAACCAGTAGACTTTTTTACATATTGGTTAACTCTTTGTTCAAATGGCAGTTGGATATTGATGCCAATTGATTCTCCACCTCCATCATAAGCGCCATGATTTCCCGCCTCCATAATACCCGGACCCCCGCCGGTAATTACCGTAAAATCATTTTCTGCCAAAAGTTTTCCCAAATCATAAGCAACCAAGCTATACTTATTATCATGATGCAGTCGGGCTGAACCCAAAATAGTTACTTCATTCTTAAATTGGGATAAAAACTGATAACCTTCTACAAACTCAGACATAATGCGAAAAATTCGCCAGGTATCACGATAATCACCCTCATTATTTATACTATAACTAAAATCTTTATCTTTTTGCTGAATTGCTTTTTTTATTTCTTCTTCACGCATAAAATAATTTTAAATTTTTTGACACAAAATTAATTAATTTCTCTTCTAGACAAACCTCTTTCTATAACCGTTTCAATGTCATCCCCGGCAGCTTCATTAATATCTACAGGTACAGCTTCATCCGAAAGAGTTGAACCACGTTCCCTAGATTGATCACTTTTAAATATTCTGGCAAATACCGCCTGTAAATCTAATGCTTCACTTACCTTAGTTCCTTCCTTTTCTTCTCTGATTATATCTTCTACAATCAAACCAACCATATCTTTAATATATCTTAACAAAGTTGCATTACCCATCTTAGCGACTGCCTCTTCTCCCAAATTTTCCCAAACTTCCTCAGTGGCCTGATCAATAATAATTGTCGCCGTTTCTTCAGCTGCCCCTAGTTCTTCCCTTACTTTATCTTTAAGCACTTTTATTTCTTGTGCAAAATCAATCTTGTCTGTCATAGTTTATGATATTAAATTAGCTAATTTAAAAATCTTTTCTTCTCCCAACCTCGGCCCAATAATCTGTAACCCCACAGGCAACCCAGCTTTGGTATTTCCAGTGGGAACAGAAATAGCCGGAATTCCTGCCACTGCGGCTGGCGCCACAAAAATATCTGCTAAATACATGGCCAAAACATCATCTTTTTTCTCTCCTAATTTAAAGGCTGGAAAAGGTGAAGTTGGGGTAACCAACAGATCAACTTCTGAAAACACTCTCTCAAAATCTTGAATAATTAAAGTACGAACTTTTTGAGCTTTACGATAATAAGCATCATAATAACCAGCCGACAAAGCGTAAGTACCAATCATTATGCGCCTTTTTACTTCATCCGGAAAACCTGCTCTACGAGATTTGGTATAAACATCATACAAATTTTTTGCTTCTTCTCTTACACCATATCTAATACCATCCATTCTGCCCAAATTAGAACTATCTTCACATGGAACAATAATATAATAAACCGGAATTGCATATTTAGTCATTGGCAAACTTACTTCAACAATTTCCAATCCCTGTTTTTCCATTTCACCAATCTTAGTCTTAATCTTAGTCTTCACTTCTTCATCCATCCCCTCTGTCTCAAAATATTCCTTCGGTACGCCAATTCGCAACTTTTTACTTTCTACTTTTAACTTTTTACTATATTTTGGAACTCCAACATCCACTGTTGTTGCATCAAGCGAATCTTTTCCCGCAATAATTTCTTCCACAATTGCTGCATCTTCAACTGTCTTTGTCATTGGGCCAACAGTATCTAAAGATGAAGCCATAGGCATAATGCCATAACGAGAATTGCGGCCATAACTAGGACGGAGACCCACAATACCGCAAAATGAAGCAGGTTGACGAATTGACCCACCAGTATCTTCACCTATACCAAAAATACACATATGGTCTGCCACCGCGGCCGCTGTACCACCACTTGAGCCACCAGCCACACGCGTTAAATCATGTGGATTTTTTACCGGCCCATACATGGAATTTTCATTTGAAGCACCGTGGCCAAAAGTATCACAATTATTTTTACCAAGTAAAACCGCACCCTGTTCACGAATTTTTTTAATTACTGTGGCATCAAAACTTGGTGTATAATTATCTAAAATTTTAGCAGACGCGGTAGAACGACGGTCAGCTGTACAAATAGCGTCTTTAACGCAAAAAGGAATACCAGTAAGTGTTTGTTGTTTTTTACTAGCAATTAATTCGTCCGCTTTTTTTGCTTCTTGAATCGCCTCTCCTTCAAAAACCGAAATAAACGCATTCAATTCTGGATTACGTTCTTTAATTCTGTCCAAACAAGATTGGGTAAGTTCAACAGAAGAAAATTCTTTTTTCTTTAAGCCGTCGTGAGCTTTTTTGATTGTAAGTTGATTTAAGTTCATATTGGTTGGTAATCCCGAGCCACAGCGAGAGATCCCTTCTCAATGCTTAATAAAATGCATTAAAAAAAATTATTCCATAGAGCAAACAAATTCTCTCAAAAAGGGATCTCTCACCCTGCGGGGTTCGAGATTAATTGACGTCGTCAAATACTGCTTTTACTTTTAACAACTTTCCCATTTTCTCTGGAAAACTATTAATTAATTTTTGCTTGATTTCTTCACCACTATTAATTGCTTTGTCTTCTCGCACTACATCTTCCAACCCAGTTACCTGGCAAGTTTCTGGCACACCATCAGTATTAACTTCTTTTAACATGCCAATATAATCAAAAACAACCGAGAGTTGTTTGGCATACAGCTCTTTTTCATTATCACTTAACTCTAAACGAGCCAAAGTGGCTATTTGTTCAACTTCATACACAGTTAATTTCATACCCGTATATTTTAGCAAATTTTAAATCAAATGGAAATATAAAACCACCCTATTTTTTAGGGCGGTTTATTATATTAGTTATTTACTACTTATTCTAAAGCAAAAGTCACTGAAACTGTGGCTGAAACTTCTTTTTCTTTAGTGCTCAAATCATAAGCGCCATAATCACTTACGTCAACTGAATTTGGGGGCAATATCTGCACCACACCGGTTTTGGCCGAAATTGGTCTACCAACTTTTGAACCAGTGCCTTTGGCAATGGCCTCGGCGCGTGATTGTGCATCTTTAGTGGCCTCGGCAAATAATTCAGGGCGTAAATCATTAATCTTGGTATAATAATATTCGGTGGTTTGATAATCCGGCACAATCCCCAAATTTAACAAATCTTTGGTTTGACCAGACAACTTATCCATCTTGATTAAATCAGTATTTTGTACCTTAACACTTTGCACCACATTATAGCCAATAATATTCTGGCTTTGACCATAACCTGGTATTTGTTCATAAATAGAATTTATTTGTACTGGCAAAAAAGTAAGGTCTTGGTCTGTCATTCCTAAACTTTTAATATACTGAATCAATTTGGTTTTACCAGTTTCGGACTGGGCTAAAACATCTTTCAAATTGCTTATACCAGCTCTTAAAGTAAAAGAAGCACTCCACTTTTCTAAATCAGCTGTCACATTTTTCTTTACTGAACCGGTTACAGTTAAACCTGATGCCTGACTTCTGGCACCCATTTCATAACCATGAATCCAAAGACCTAAAATTGTGGCCACACACAACATTCCAACTGATAACAATATTATTTTTTTGTAGTCCATAAATTTATTATTTAAATTAATTATTTAACAATTTAAAAAATTCTTTCTCATCTAAAATCTTAACCCCTAATTCCTGCGCTTTATTATATTTACTACCTGGATTCTCCCCCACTATTACATAACTGGTATTTTTAGAAACAGACGAAGACATTTTACCACCTAATTCCCTAATCTTTTCTTCAACCTCTTCTCTACTCATACTTTCTAATGTACCGGTAATCACAAATGTTTGTCCATTAAATCTTAATTCTTGATTCTTAATTCTTGATTCTTTAATCTTAACACCATTACTAACCAAATCATTTACCAACTTTACACTCTCTTTGTCATGAAACCAGTTAAAAATTGACTCGGCAACACGTGGACCGATATCATTTACATTTTGCAATTCTTCTAAACTTGCTTCTTGAATTTTTTCTAACTTAACAAATTGTTGTGCCATTCGAATTGCCGTTTCTTCGCCCACATGTCTAATTCCCAAACCATAAATAAATCTATTCAACGGTTGAACTTTGGCTTTACTAATGGCTTCAATTAAATTATCGGCTGATTTTTCGGCAAATCTTTCCAAGGGTTCTAAATCACCTTTGGTGAGAGTAAAAATATCTGCTGGATTTTTTATTATTCCTTCATTCATTAATTGCTCTACAATTTTTTCTCCCAAACCATCTATATCAAACGCGTCTTTGGAAACAAAATGACGAATATTTTCTAATTGTTTAGCAAAACATTTATTATTTGTACACACCAGTGCCACGCCTTGTCCTTTTTTATCTCCCGTTTCATATCTTTTTATTTCCGACCCACAAATTGGACATCTTGTTGGCTCTTTAACTGTCTTTTCTTTTCCAGTTCTTAACTTATCCAACACTCTAATTACTTTCGGAATAATATCCCCAGCTTTTTCAACAATCACATAATCACCTATTCTCACTCCTAAACGCTTAATTTCATCAAAATTATGCAGTGTGGCGTGAGTTACAGTTGATCCAGCCAATTTTACTGGCTCCATTAAAGCCACTGGGGTTAAAGCACCTGTTCTACCCACTTGTACATAAATATCTTTTATTCTAGTTTTGCCTTGTTCAGCAGCAAATTTATAAGCAATTGCCCAACGTGGTGCTTTACCGGTAAAGCCCAATGCGTCTTGATATTTTTTTTGATTAACTTTTATGACAATTCCATCAATCCAAAATTCAAATTTTTCCCGCATTTTTTCCACTTGTTTATAAAATGCAAAAATCTCACCAAGTGTTTTGCACACTTTCCAATGTTTATCTGTCAAAAAACCGAGTTTTTCAAGAGTCTCTAATTCATCTTGCTGCGTATCGGTTTGTATCTTGTATCTTGTGTCTTGTGTCTTGACGAACGAAATATCATAAGCTGTTAAAGAAAGTTTTCGTTCACGTACAACCGCCGGATCCAATTGCCTAATTGTTCCTGCTGCAGCATTCCGTGGATTGGCAAATTCCGGTTCATTATTTTTCTTTCTTTCTAAATTTAATTTTGCCAACATTTTTGACCCCAGCCACACTTCACCCTCAGCGACCATAGTCACTGACTCACGAAGACGCAACGGCACCGAATGAATAGTTTTAATATTATTAGTGACATTTTCACCGACTTTACCATCTCCTCGTGTGGCAGCAATTTTAAGTAAGCCATTTTCATAAGTTAATACCATGTGCAAGCCATCTATTTTTAATTCACAACAATAATCCAAATCTTTCGGCCGATGACCAATTTGTTTCTCTAGATAATTCATTATTCTTTCTTCCCAGTCTACCATTTCTTCCTCTACAAATGCGTCATTAAAAGACCATTGTGGCACCGAGTGCACAATTTTTTCAAATTTTTCCAATGGCTTACCAGCCACTCGTTGAGTCGGCGAATCTGGAGTAATTAATTCTGGATGTTGTTCTTCAATTTTTCTAAGCTCATTCATCAAGCCATCATACATTGTATCAGTAATTTCTGGATCATTCAAAACATGATAGCGATAACGCAAGTCATCTATTTGTTCTCGCAGACGTTCAATTTTTTCTAATAAACCTTTTTCAACCATAATTAAGCTAATTTAACAACCCCAAGTACCAACCCACAATTTGGTCTCCCCAAAACATGACAATAAATGTAGCTACAGTTAAATAAGTACCAAAAGGCGTTTCACTTTCTAAATTTTTTTTCTTTAAAACAACCTGTGTTAAACTAATAACTGCTCCCAACACATAAGCCAAAATTAAGCCCACAATAATATTGGGCCAGCTTAAAATAACACCCATAAGTAATCCCAAACGAATATCACCTCCACCAATCCATTTGCCGTTGGATATAAAAAACTGCACAAAAAAGAAGCCAGCGCCAATGGCTGCCCCTATTATCATACTTTGCCAAGTTTGCCAATTCTCTGCCACCGATGCTAGATAAACAATTATCGTCAAAGGTAAAACCGCCATGTCTAATATTTCTTTATATTTTAAATCATAAATAAAAATAAAAACCAAAAAGAAAACAATTCCCAAATCACGCAACATTTCTAAAGTAACAAAAGTATTTTCACCTTTCCTTAAATAAGCTACCAATAAAAACAAAATACCCATTGCAAGTTCAACTGCTGGATATTGCCAAGAAATTTTTTCCTGACAATGACGACACTTTCTTTTTAACAAAAAACAGCTAATTAAGGGAATATTATCATACCACAAAATTTGTTTACGACACCTCGGACACATAGAACGCCCGGAAACTATACTTAAATTTTCTCGTGTTCGCCAAATCCAAGCATTTAAAAAACTGCCAACCATTAAACCAAAAACAAAAACTAAAAAATAGTAAAAATAACTCATAACTTACGGATTACGAATAATCCGGATTTACTGATGCCAAAGCAATTGGCGAATCCGTAAATCAGGATTATCAGGATATCTGTAAGTTATCGTACCATAAAAAACGAGCAACAGCAAGAAAAAACACCCCGATTTTACAAGGTGTTTCTTCATTTCTAGACTAGAAATGGTGTTTATTTACTTATTCCTGACGGAGTGGCAATAATTGGACCAGCGGCCAAATTATTTACAGTACTCTCCAATGTTGCTGAAATACCGTAAGTAGTACCATTTGCTGATAAATACTGATAAGTACTGCTAACATTTGGATCACTTGGAATCTGTGCCATATAAGGATTGGTACAGCCACCTAATGCCTTAAAGCCACCACTATCCAAACAACCCATACTACCAGTGCCTAAAGTTGTACTTGCAGCTTTAATTGGATAAGCGTTATTATCTGTAAAGTACAATTCCAAAGAGGTTTGAATTTGTCTAAGATCTGACATACGTTTAGCATCTCTAGCTTTTGTTCTAGCTGTACTTAAAGCTACTACTGCTAACGTAGACAGTAAACCAATAATGGCAATTACCACCAAAAGTTCAATAAGGGTAAAACCTTTTTTGTTCATGTTCTCACCCCCTTTCGTATGATTGTTTTCATTTAATTAATGTTAAGTACTTTTCTTACTTTGGCCACTGTTTCTGATGGTTTAAAATGAGCTTTAATCAAATAATCAGCTGCCCCCATTTCCAAACCCTTTTCCACATCATCTTTTTGCCCCAAATTAGTGAGCAAGATTACTGGCACATTTTTTAATTCTGCATCCTGCTTTAAATTATGCAAAACCGTATAGCCATCCATTTTGGGAAGCAAAATATCCAGCAAAATTATGTCTGGCTTTTTCTTTTTGGCATCTTTCAGACCTTCTTCGCCATTTTCCGACACACTGACCTTAAAACCTTCCATTTCAAATTTGGTTTTATAAATATTAGCCAAAAATGCGTCGTCTTCTACCAATAGTATATTTACCTGTTTTTTATCTTCCATACTTTTACAAAACTTTTACAAATTAACTCCTCCTTATAATTTTAGCAAAAAAACGTCTAATTGTTAAGGGCAACTGTGGATATGACTTTTAAATGATGTTACGCATAGCCAAACCAATGGCCACCGATAACCGCGGGCCAACTCCATCCAAAAGTTTTTTCAGCCCCTCTTGATAAACTGTTCTGGCCCAAGGATCGCCCACAAAAACTTTAACATTAAACTTACTACGAATATAATCGGCAATAAATGGCAAAACCGCTGAACCACCAGTAAGGATAATTTTTTCCGGCCGTTTATTTTCATTGCCAGTTTGATGTAAAAATAATTCAAAACCATAACCAATTTCTTTTTCTATTGGATCTACAGCCGACATAAATAAATCCAAACCCACACCTTGAGGCAGATTGGAATAATCTTTTTTAATCTGTTCCACTTCATTACTATTAACACCCAGCACTTGTTTCAAAATTTTATCAAAAGAATTACCACCCACATTAATACTTCTGTGGGTTAAAGGTAAACCCTGGTCTACAATAAAAAAATTAGTTCTTTCTGCGCCAATATCTACAACCATTATGGTAGCCGTATCATGCCCCACCAAAGAACGCTCTAAAGCAAAAGCCTCAGTTTCTAATTCCTGAAGCTGTAAACCAGCTTTTTGAAAAATGGCTGTATAAAAAGCCACTAATTCTCTAGGTGCAGCAGTAACCAAAATACGCAAATATTTCTTTTTTTTGTCTGGATCTGGTTCAGGAATCACCTGATGCACCACCTGCATTTCTTCTATTGGCCTAGGCAACATTTTACGTACTTCAGCACGAACAATATGATCAATTTCTTTCTCTTCCACTTTAGGCAAATTAAGGACCGCATGAAAAACATAAGAAACCGGTAAACTGGCAGTTGTTTTAGTAGTAGTAATTCTGGCCTTTTTAGCCAAGGTTTTCAGAAGCTTGGCATATTTTTCTACCCGCGGATCATTTAAATCTGTTAAAAAATCATTTTTTTTATTCTTATTTTTTTGGGAATCTAAACCATTATCTTCTTGCACTAATTCTTCCACATTTTTTTCTTTCATTTCTGGTAAATGAATGTCCAGTGGTTCATCAACCATGCCATAGGTCCACAATTGCGGCCGGCCCTTAGTTTTACGTAACTCAACAAGTTTAATGCCGTTGGCACCAATGTCTACACCCAAATAAGATTCATGATGGGAAAAAACAGACATAACGAAGTTGAAAATTTATAACTAGATTACATTATACCACGTTCTCCAGTCTATTACTAACATATCCACAACTTCACCTGACCATCTAGCCACTTGACCGCATAATTGTTCAAATAATTAGGCGGTAAGGTGGTCAAGTGGTAAGGTGATAGAGTGTTCTTTTTGACTCCAGCCCCTAAATTAGGGTATAATGCTCCCATTATGCAATTAAATCTCTTCAGCACTCTCACTCACAAAAAAGAGCCCTTTTACCCCCTTCGTGGCAAGTCTGTAGGTCTTTATACTTGTGGCCCCACGGTTTACAACTATGCTCACATTGGCAACCTGCGCACCTATGTTTTTGAAGATATCTTAAAACGTGTTTTAGAATACAATAAATACAAAGTAAAGCAGGTCATGAACATTACTGACGTTGGCCATCTCACTTCCGACGCCGACCAGGGTGAAGATAAATTGGAAAAAGGCGCAGCCCGCGAACACAAAACTGTTTGGGAAATCGCTGAATTTTATACTAAAAAATTTCAGGAAAATTTAAAAGATTTAAATATAGAAAGTCCGAATATTTGGTGCAAAGCCACTGACCATATTCCAGAACAAATTAAATTAGTACAAACTTTAATTGATAAAGGCTATACTTATAAAACTTCAGACGGAATTTATTTTGATACCACAAAAATTTCTGACTATGGCAAGCTGGCCAATTTAAAAAACCAAGAACTTAAGGCTGGTGCCAGAATTGACATGGGCGAAAAGAAAAATCCCCATGATTTTGCGCTATGGAAATTCTCCCCTACTGGCTCAAAACGCCAAATGGAATGGAACGCTTTTGGTAAAAAAGGCTTTCCTGGCTGGCACCTTGAATGCTCAGCCATGAGTATGAAATATTTAGGCGAACAATTTGATATTCACTGTGGGGGAATTGATCATGTGTCAATCCACCATACGAATGAAATTGCGCAGTCTGAAGCTGCTACTGGAAAAAAGCCTTGGGTTAAATATTGGTTGCATGGTGAATTTTTGGTTATGAACCAAAGTAAAATGGCTAAATCAACTGGCAACTTTGTAACTTTAGAAACTTTAAAAGAAAAAAAAATCGATCCCCTAGCCTACCGGTATTTATTATTGCAGACACATTATCGCAAGCAATTGACGTTTAGCTGGGAAGCGTTGGAAGCGGCACAAACAGGGTTGGAGCATTTATACGGAGAAGTCTTTAAAGTCAAAAGTCAAAAGTCCATAATGTTTAAAAGCCACGAGGTTGAAAATAAATTTCAAGAAGCGATAAATGATGACCTAGATATGCCAAAGGCACTAGCGGTTGTTTGGGAGGCCATAAAAAATAATCAAATTGATTATAAAACGCTATTAAAATTTGATGAAGTGCTGGGGTTAAATTTGAAAAAGATCAAAAGATTGAAAGATCAAAAGATTGAAATGCCAGACGAGGTAAAAAAACTTTTGGATTTGCGTCAACAAGCCCGCGAACAAAAAAACTGGACTGAAGCTGACCGTTTACGCGAAGAAATTAAAAAATTAGGATTTACTGTAGAAGACGCCAAGGATGGACAAAAAATTTCTAAGTTATAAAATTACCCAAACTTCACATCATCTTGCGCAATTACATGACCTGAATCAGTTAATAAATCATTTTTACCCGGAACACGGTTTGTCTGAACTTTTTTTCCAGTTTTATCAAGTTCTTTAGCAAGGAGTGACGCCACACTTTCCGTTGGCAAGCCTGCTGGCGGTTCGCCACGTTTACCAACTGCTTTCTGAACCAAAGGAGTTTTAACGTGGGACATGGGAAAATGCCAAATACTGGCCAATTCTTCAATATTTAAAACAAAAGAATTGCCCCCGGTTTTCATTTTTCGCTTTTTATAGGCCCTAATTAACAAATTTTTTCGATAACTACGCCTGGCTTGTTTAAAAAAGAAAGCGGCCACAGTTTTGTAAACCGGTATAATAGAATTAGAATTAGGAATATTAAACTGAGTCACTGCACCTATTAAAGCATTCACCCCATGCTCTGGCTTAAACATTTCTTTTCTGGCTGCGTATACTCCGCGCATTTTAGTCTTAAAACCAATTTTTTGAATTTTAGTTTCCATTCCCTCTAACAACTTTCCTTGCCCTGGAGACAATACTTTTTTTTCTTCTTTTTCTTCATGTTCCTCGTACTCACTAGCCATACGACCAAAAACTTGATCACCAATAAATTCTATAGCTTTTAAACCATAGGTTGGTATATTATCTAAAACACCAGCCACTCCACCACCATGTGCATGGCTGGATTTTCCTTCAGTAATTTCTTCCATTTTTTTAATCACTTGTTCTTTCCAGGAATTAGAAATTGGCTCTACCAAAATTTGAAACCACATTTGTTCTCCGGCACCTAAACGTGAAAAACTTTCCAAAAAAGTACCCATAGGATCCTTTAAAACAGTGTCCTTAGAAATTTTATGCTCAAATTCAGTGTAGGAACGAAGTGGCTGGCCGAAATGCTCGGCTAAACCAAAATCCGCTGCCCAAACGTCATAATATTCATTGGGATAATGACTGGGAACCAAATCTACATAATCCTCTACTTCAGTAATCTCGGCATCAGAATATTGTGCATAAACTGCTGCTTCCACCAAATCACGAAATCTTTCTTCAGTTCTAATTAAAAACTGAATATAACCCTCAATACTAATAATTTCAAAACTAAACCAGCGCTGTTTAAATCCTAAAATAAAACGTTCTTCCAAATCTGGATTATTAAAAGCACCAGCTAAATGATTGAATAACTGTTCTACAGCCTTTGGGGTTTGCACATTCATAGGTGGCACATCCACTGCCAAAAGTACCCACTTCCATTGACTAACATATAATTTTTGCTTGTATTCCAAAAACATATGAATAACTGTATAAAGTAACAGCCAATCCAAAACAACCCAACCTAAAATAGCCATCAATTGAATTTCAATACTGGTAATATCTTGTGACCAAAAACCACTAAAGGCTCCTGTATTAATTGTAAATAAGCCAAAATCCATAACAGGATACAAAATACACGTAAAAATATACAAAATTTTAAATTGACTCTATTTTTTGTTCTAAATAATCAATCGTACTCCATAGCATTTTTGCAATTTCATCTAACATTTCTAAACCTTGTTTAAATTCATCTTCTACAATCCATTTTTGTGTGAAAGAAAAATACAAAATATATTTACACTCTTGAGTAGAACCATGCGAGGTTTCATAAAAATTTAACTTTACTTTTTCTTTCCTTCTAGCAAAACCCTCCACATAATTCAACATGATGGACACAGACGCCCGCTTTAATTGCGATATTAATCCATAAATTTCATCCTTTGGTAATTTATTAGCTATTTTATAACTAAAAACAACATAGGCATGAATTTTTCTTTTTAATAAATCATGAAACTTTTCCACATTTAACTATTATTTTTTATATATTCATCACGTTTGTTTTGTATATTTTTACGTGTATTTTGTCTCCTTGTCACGTTTGTTTTGTATATTTTTACGTGTATTTTGTATCTTGTTTAGTGGCTGCCGCTACCCAGCAATTTGTGAATTGCCACATAAATAACAATTACTCCCAAACCAGTCCACCACCAGCCGTGAGCACTAGAAACATAACCAGAAAAATAAGCCAAGAGTACTATTAAAGATCCACAAAATGCCACCATATGGCGAATAAAATTTTCAGTCATAAATTCAAGAGTTAAAAAGCTTATAATTATGTCTAGTATACCACAAATAAAAAAGCCAACCAAATGGCTGACTTTATCCCGATTTTGCTTCGAGCAAAATCGAAGATCCTCTATTTCAATCGAAATTGAAATCGGGATAAACTACTCGTCGCTATGTCTATTATTCCAATTATGCCACACCACAAGTAACGGACTGGCAATAAAAATTGAAGAATAAGCTCCCAAAAAGATGCCAATGAGCAATGCCAGAGAAAAATAATGAATACTGGCTCCTCCAAAAACAAACAAAGCCGCCAATACAATCAAGACGTTTAAAGTGGTGTTGATAGAGCGCATAAAAGTTTGATTCACTGCCACATTTACTGTTTCAGCAAAATCATCAGAACCATGGCGAACAAGATTTTCGCGAATGCGGTCAAAAATAACAATTGTATCATTAACCGAATAACCTAAAATAGTTAAAATGGCCACCACAAAAGGTATGTCTACTTCCACCCCGGCAAAATGACCTAAAAATGAAAACACACCAGTAGTAATTACTGTATCATGAAAAACCGCCAGAATAGCCGTGACACCATATTTCCAAGAAGCTATTGGCTTACTGACTCTACGAAAAGAATAAGCAATAAAAATAATAATACCAATCATCACGGCAATAGCTGCATACAAAGCACGAATGCGCAATTGTGAACTAATGGCCGGACCAATGGTTTGAAACTGAATTTCCAAAACTTTATTATCATTAATTTCAAAATTTTGACGTAATTTATTTAACATGACCTGATGTTCTTCTTCATTCAAAAAACGCGTTTTGATGGTCATGTTTTTTTCTCCACTGGGTTGCACCACCATTTCTCCAAAATTTAAAGTTTTTAAAGCAGCTTGTACTTGGCTTACCTGCGGCCGATTATTAGAAAAAGTTGCTTCCAGCATTGAACCGCCTTTAAAATCTATTCCTGCATTTAAACCAAAAACTATTAGAAAAAAAACACTGGTCACAAATAGCATGCCGGAAATAGTTAAATTTAATTTTCTATAACCAATAATATTTACCATATAATTTTCAATTTGGAAATTTTATTTCTTAACTTCTTCTGTCTTTGGCTGTGTATAACCCAAAAATAATTTATTACCAAACTCTGGAAACCAAGGCACAATAAATCTGACCATTACCCGAGTAACAGTAATGGCAGTAAACATGGAAACCAAAATACCTACAGCCAAGGTCAGAGCAAAACCCTGTACAAAACTAGAACCAAACCAAATCAACATTACACAGGTGATTAAAGTAGAAACATTACTGTCACGAATAGATGGCCAAGCTCGTAAAAATCCTTCTTCTGCTGCTGCTTTCAAGCTTTTACCCCAACGTAATTCTTCTTTTAAACGTTCAAAAATAAGCACATTGGCATCTATGGCAATACCAATAGACATAATAAAACCAGCAATACCAGATAAAGTTAGAGTAACACCAATAAATTTTGTAACTGCCAAGGATAGAGCTACATAAACTGTTAAAGCAATAACTGCCAAAAATCCTGGTAAACGATAAAAGAAAATCATGAAAAGCATAACAATTATTGTACCAATAATTGCTGCTCCCAAACTTTTAGCCAAAGATTCCGAACCTAAAGTAGCGCCAACATTTTGTTGAGAAATTAATTCTACTGGCACAGGCAAGGCACCGGCATTAAGGCGCTGAGCCAAAAGTTTTGCTTCATTTAAATTAAAACCACCGGTAATTACTGCTTGACCATTGCGAATTGGTTCATTGACTCTGGGCGCGCTAATTACTGTACCATCCAAAAATATGGCCACAGGTTTACCAGCATTACGGGTCGTAATGTCAGAAAAAAGTTGAGTACCCTCGGTATTAAATTGCATAGAAACTTGCACAGCTCCAGTTTGCTGATCTGTTACCACCTCAGATCTCTGTAATTGTTTTCCGGAAAGACCTGTATCTTTCCAAGGACTTTGTGGTGGTAAAATATCAGTTTCAGTTTCAGTTTTAATTAAAATTCTCCATAATTCATAAGTCTGAGTTGGTTGTTCTGCTTTTTTATAAATTATATGATAGCCAAATTGTGTTTCTACCGGACCAATTATTTCTCCTACTTTGGCCTTACTTAGAGCATCGGAAAATTCTTTTACCATCATTTGTGGCATAAAAGTTCCTAAATCTCCACCATTATTTTTGTTGCTTAAATCATCAGAATTGGCTTTGGCTAAATCTGCAAAATTATTAGCATTGGCTTGATTGTAAAGATCTTGTGCTTTTTTAAAAGCCTGATCACGAGTTAGAGTGGCTTGATCACAACCTTTGGATCCTAAATAACAAATTAAAATATGGGAAGCAGTAATTTCATTCTCACCAGGTTTTTCTGCTCCACGCTTTAAAATATTGTAACCCTCGGTGGAACTTACTAAAGTTTTACTAATCTCACCAACTTTACTGGAAGTAGCCCAGTTGTAAAATTCGGGGTAGGCGGAATATTTACCAACATAATTTAAATAACCATTATTATTTTTACTCTGAGTATCATCTGAATATTCTTTTACCAAAGCCGAAAAATCCTGCCCAGCGCTGGCTTTTTGTAAAACTTCCTGAGCTTTTTTCTTAGCATTAACATTATATAAATCCAGTTGTTTTTTCTCTTCAAGAGTTAAGCTTCTGGGCGGAATATTATTTTGCTCTTTAAATTCCAAAATTGGAGTTTCACCAATCATTTTTATAGCAGTATTAATATCAGTTACTCCTGGCAAATCCACAATAATACGATAATCACTACCCACTTTGGTAGTTTGGATAATTGGTTCCGAAACTCCTAAACCATTAATTCGGCGTTCAATAATATCGCGCACGCCTTCTACAGAAACTGTTTGATCCGACATCTTAATTTTACTCACATCAGCGCGATATACCAATTCCGCACCACCCTGCAAATCCAAACCTAAATTAAAATTCTTTTCTGGAATTCTAGGTAAACCCAAACTAGTAGTGTTATTTACTTTATCAACAACTTTATTAAAATATTTTGGCACATCAAAAGAAATGGCCAGAAGCAATAAAACAAAAATCCCCACTATTCCCCAGCGGAGTTTTGACCTAGTATTGTATTTGGTTCTTTTAACTTGCATAGATAAGTTGCGAGGTCTATTTTACAATAACCCTTAAAAAAGGTCAAGGGGATAAAACAAAAGCCCTGCGATTTATTACAGGGCCTGAAAACTGCCAAAATTTTTGGCTTTTTTATCTAGGTGATTCGGATTTAGACTCAACCGGTATAACTTTTATACCAATATCCTTATCAAAACCAATAACAGCTGGCACTGGTTTCCCGTCTCCAATTTTCATTAATAACTGACCACGGTCATCTTTGGAGTAAGTATTATGCTCATCTGCCACAAAATATTCTTTGCCCTGAATTTCAACTTTTATGCCATGACTGCCATTAACCACAATACCAACACCTACTACGGGTTGCACAACCAATTGTCCCTCCGGAGACAAAGTTTTATAAAATTGATCTAACAAAGCACTGGAAGTTTTAGGAACTACCGGTGGTTTAAAATTTATCAATTTCTGCCTTATATCTTCCACAAGACCAGCTGCTTTATCCCCACTAACTTTCACACCATTCAAACGACCATTTAACTCATTTTGTGCCGCAACCGAAACAGGATTAACTTCTGGAGTTGGAACAACTTCTCCCGCTTTCGTTGCTTCTGATATTTTAACAGCTTTGGCACTTATACTCTTTGTTTCTTTTACTTTTGGTTCGGTACTATCACCTTTTTTAGCAACAACAGCATCTGTCGCCCCCTCAGTACTTTTTGATTCAGTTCCAGTCCCAACAGTTGCTATTTTGGCAGGAGTTGGTATTTCTGTACGCCCAGTTCCACCGCCACTTTTTGTGGGGGGCACAACAGTCTCTGTTCCCGGAACCCTTATTCCTATACCACCGCCACCAATATGTCTTTCTCCACCACCAACTCCACCACCGCTTCCGCCACCACCACCTCCATGTCCCATACCTGTTGGGGCGTGTGCTAAAGCCTCAAGAGCAGCGGCAGCAGCCTTACCTGCACCTTTAAAAGTCATTTTATGAGGAAAAGCTGGTGGTAATTTAGAAAAATCAGTAGAAAAAGCTTTGTTTACATCTCCGCCAGGAGGCGAAGTGTAGTAGCCAATTAAGGCATGGGTACTATTATCATAAACAGCCACCACTGCTCCGGTGGTGCCATCTGGCATTTCAAATCCAATTTTGGCTGTCAATATATCTGAACCACCTGGTTGACCAATACCACGACCCAAAATTGGTTTAGAAACAGACAATATTTTTCCCTCAGGATTAACTTTTGCTTCTGTTGCTGCTTCATGAACTGGCACGTGAACTCGGTGCGCTGATCCGTGTTCAATTATTGGTTGACCTTTTTCATCTAAACCAAGATAATGAGCATTTTCACCTTTAGCATAAAGATCATGCCCACCACCTACTAAACCTTTATTAAACAAATCTGTATCAACTTGCGCTTTAAGACTTTCATACAATCCATGAACCATAGCTGAAACTTCTTTGGTTGGCTTCCCCCCTCTAGTGGCATGAATTACTGTTTTCAAATAATTTTCAGCAAAACTTTTAAAATCTCTAGGCTTGCTTAAATGCAAACTCTGTTCAGCCAAACCATGAATTTTTAATTCATTTTGTAAAAAATGAGCCGCTCCAGCAGTATCGCCTTCCCTGAGCAAGGCTTCAAAAGTTACCATTTCCCGTTGCGCTCCAGCGTGAGTAATAGTACTTACTTGACCTTTCAAAATATCTGCATGAATATCTGAACCACCACCTCTAACTTCTGAAGCATGATAAATCTCCTCAAGATCTGAAATCTCAAGTTTAGGATAGGTTTTTAATAAAGTAGCAAAATAATCAGAACCTTTATTACTTAAACCAGCTGGAATATCATTTGCCCTATCATCAACTGCTACTTCCGGAACAGCGGCTTCAGCTTCTACACCAGCGCTACCACCTCCAGACGGTTGATGAATAACATTTGAAGCTTCTGATTCACTTATAGTTGAAACTGGCACAGTTGACTCTACATCAACACCACCATTATCAACATTAGGCGCTTCCACATTATGACCAGTCGCAGAATCGTCTGCTTCTACGGAAACAACATTACCAGCAGTTGGTTCAACAGCTTGATCTGAAACCGCTTCTACTGCATTATTACCACCAGCAACAGGAGTACTTGCTTCAACAGTATGAGCTTCAACATTTGGAGTATTACCTCTAGTTGACACAACAGCCTGAACTGTTGACTGTTCAACTGCGATTGTACCATCAGCAGTAAACCGTACAACGTGACCTGTGGCTGCCCCAGCCGCTTTGAAACCAGTTTCTGCTGTTTGTGGAGCGCCGCCACCATGAAATTTATCCCAAATTTTACCTATTGATGCAGTTGGATGAGAATAAAACCCAATCATCCGTTCACAATTATCTACAAAATTCTTTCCCAAAGAAGCCAGAATTTGATCCCAATTTTTATCAGTAAAATTATCAGTTATTTTACCAACCATCTCATGCATTCCTTCATATCCGCCGGCCGCCACACCAAAAATACCAACTGATCGCATAATTGCTCCCACATTTTGCATTACCGACATACCTACCTCTAGTTTACTTTTTTTCCAGCGATCTTTTAATTTTACTTCTTTATCCTTTGACCAAAGACCAAAACTAGCTGTTTCCATGAAAGCATTATATGTTATATCCTTAAGATAATGCATGTTCGCTTCTTTTTGTGTAGCACCCTCCAGTTTTTTTTGTTTCTTTTCTGCGTTAGCTTTACGTGCCCGTTCTGCAATTGCTCCCAAACCATAAATTGCACCTCTTAAAGCGATTGCTCCAGTACCAACCAAAGCCAAACTGGCAGCATCTTTGAAAATACTCATGCCTGAAACTTTTTTCACTAAATAAGCTTCTACTGCTTCATTTATTTTGGCATCACGTTCTGTTCTACCCACAGTTGTTTCTTTTCTATATTGATCAATAATTTCATCAATTCGCTTTAACAATTTTTCTTTCATTTCCGGCACCAAATACTCAGCTGAATTTATTTTATCTTTTAGCAGATCAATTCTAGTATCAGCATAAATTTCCGTATGCTTTACATCCGGACCGGCATTCCAAGCAACTTTTTGAGCTTCAATAAATTCTTTTAGAGCTGCTTTTATTTGTTCTATTTCTTTTCCACCCTGAACATTGGCATAAATATCACCTTTACCAACTGTATATAACAACGCGTCACCAACAATTTTAACGCCAAACATCTGGCCAACCGTTTTATTGGCGAAGTCTACAGTACCCAAAGGACCCAAAGAAACCGCTGCTTCCCCTGCTCTTTTAAGTAAACCCTTCTTTTCCTCAGACTTAGGTGATGGAGTGCCAGTATTCAATTCTTTGACATTCTTTTTAAATTCATCAACAAAAAAACCTTCAAAACATGCATCTAATCCGGCAAATTGCGGTTTTCCACCCGTTAAACTGTGCAGATGAATTCGTATTCTTTCCAAATCCTCCTGACCATTTGTTCTTGTCGTATAAGTGGCCAAAGCTTTTTCACCAAACACTTTCCAAAAATTTATAAATTGTTTTCTACTTGATTCATATTTCTTTCCAACTCCAAATAATTTACCAAGCTTCCCCGGTTGTTTCTGTTCATTAAAATATGAATAAGCCTTTACCATTATATCTAACGACCCAAACAAACTTTCATCAAAAAATTGCCTTTTTTCGGCTTCATCACTTGGTTTATAAGCCCGAGCGAAAACATTGGAAAAAGACAATTCTTCCCTAGAAAAACGCGCGTCTGTGTCTTTATTTTCTGATGTATTTTTTGATTCATCTGTGCTTTCTGATTCATCTGCTTCTTCCGTTTTACCAGACATTATTTTTAAGGCCTCACCACAAGAGTCAATTACATTACCGCCTCTGATAGGAATAGTGATGCGCCATCCACTTTCATCACTCATATCTACTCTCACTTCCCCTTCCAAAACAAAAACCAACTTCTTGGTTATTAATGGATCAATAGTAGGATATTTAATCAATTCTTGAAAATCCGCAGAGCAAGTCTCAATTACATCCAAGTCTGCCGTAGTACAATCACCTTCAAACATAAGAGAAAAAAGATAATCAGGATTTTCTCTAACCAATTTATTAAATCTTGCCTTTTTAGTCACCAAATCAATGGCTTCTATACAAGAACTTTCAAGCCCGCCACCATTCATAGGCAAATTTATCTCTGTACCGCCTGGTTTTTCATGTATAAAAACTGACGCTCCTGCCGGTACAAAAACCAAAGTATTTTTTACGCCTGGTTGAATCTCGGTGTCTATTAATAATTTCAACTTTTCAGAATTGCTTTCCACTGCATCCAAATCTTCTTTAAGATAACTGTCCAATTTAGCAGGTAGAAAAGTATACTTAGGATTTTCTCTAACTAATTTATTAATTATGGCTAATTTGGGAATCCTTTCTGCTTCTTTATTGTCCAATTTTTTTTCTACCACGTCCTTTTTATCTAGAGGTTTACCATCTTTATTATAAAAACTCCAAAGTTTTACCTGCCAGTCATCATCCTCCAAATTAATTCTAACATCATTTTGTTTTGGGACAAATGTTGAACCCTGCAAAAAAAATTCTCCACCAAGACTATAAGTAGCGACAATTTCTGCCAATTTCAAAATCCTAGCCTGTATTTTAGCCACTTCATTATCGGTTTTTGCTTTAAAAGCATAATCATGACACATTTTTATTTTTCCAGAATCAGGTAAAAATCCTTCCACTCTTTTTCTAATGCAATATTTTTCTGCTAAATCTTCAAACTTTCTTTCCCATCCAGTTTCCTCAATATTTAACTGAATTTTTCCTTGATCAATTTTACTTTCTATTTGCTCACCCGCGATACCCACCTTCACTGGAAAACTAAATTTTTTTATTAAACGCTTAAGCTGATCAACCCGTAATTTTAATTCACCAAGTGATAAAGAAAAACCAACATCTTTGGCATATTCAAAAACAGACAAACTAATATCTTCTCCAACACAATTTTTTAATTGATCCTGCAATTCTTTCTTTTCCTCTTCTGTTGTTGCTGCTTTTGTCTCATTTTTTTCTCCTCCAGTTGTTTCTTTTCCAAGCTGTTCGGCTAACTCATGCAATTCATTCATTAATTCAGCCATTTCTTCCAATTCTTTATACACACGTCCAGCTTCACCAGGACTAACTTCACCAAATTGGTCTACAAGTTTTTGTACCATATCTTCCAAACTTTTAATTTTATTCTCATGACTTGCAAGTTTACCCCTAACTTTTTCCAAAACAGGACTAAGTTGGTTATACCACTCTCTTAATTTAAAATTTTTCTCAACGTCTGGGTTATGGCTACGGTCAACAATGTATTTCTTGAATTCTGACATATTATTTTTTGGTTATTTTTCGTAAAACAGCTTTAATTTTTTGCTTATCTTCCAAACCAGTCAACTGGACTTGCAGTTTATTTTCAATTTTTTCCAATTTTTCCAAACGCTTGTCAATTTTATTCAGTAAAACCAAAATACGTTGCTTTTTAGCCTCTTCTGCCACAGCTTGATTATTGGTTTTAGATTTATTCATAATGATTTTTGTTATTTTAATTGTGCGGCAATCTCATCTAAAGCTTTGTCCATTTTAGCTTGGGCTGTTTTAATTTGAGTATTATAGTCAGCTTTAATTTGCATTAGTTCAGCAATAAAATCCCGATCCAAATCACTGGTTTTTTCTCTTAAATAAGCATCTTCAAAAACATTATGCAAATGCTGTAATTGTTCATAACTTAAACTGGGCAAAACCGCCACAAAACCTTGCTTTTCATCATCAGTTAAATTGAGGGACATGATAAACAGCCCCAACTTACGACCCAAAAGTATGGCCTCTTCTTCGGTGGCTTGATTATTGTTAGTCTTAGCCATAAAAATTTAAATTTATTAATTTAAATATCTGATAATTTATTGGCTATATTATAATACAGCTAGCCAAAAAATACAATTTAATTATTGTAGAACAAAAAAACCGCCCTGATTACCAAACGGTTTCTTTATTTTTATTGATTATTATTCAGGCCCCATGACATTTCTTAAAGTATTAGTTTATTCAGCCGAACCAGCAACAAATTGACTATTGTACAATGACGCATAAAAACCGTTTTTAACCAGCAAATCTCTATGATTTCCTTGTTCAACGATATTGCCGTCATTCATTACTAAAATTAAATCAGCGTTGCGAATAGTTGAAAGACGATGAGCAATGACAAAACTGGTTTTGCCTTTCATCAGATTATCCATGGCTTTCTGGATCAAAAGTTCAGTCCGTGTATCAACCGAACTTGTTGCCTCGTCCAAAATCAACATTGAGGTTTTGATCAGCATCGCTCTCGCTATAGTCAATAATTGTTTCTCGCCTTGGGAAATATTATCTGCCTCTTCGTTTAATTTTAAATCATAACCCTGAGGTAAGGAATGTATGAAATGATCGGCATGAGCAGCTCTGGCAGCAACGAACACCTCTTCATCAGTGGCATCTGGTTTGCCATAAGCAATATTTTCACGGATTGTACCATTAAACAGCCAAGTATCCTGCAAAACCATACCAAACGATTTTCGAACATCTGAACGTTTCAGGTCGCGAATGTCAACGCCATCAATTTTAATCGCACCCTGGTTCACATCATAAAATCTCATTAATAAATTCACTATTGTCGTTTTACCCGCACCGGTCGGGCCGACAATGGCAATTCTTTGACCCGGTTTAATGCTAGCATTAAAATTTTTAATAATAACCTTGCTTTTGTCATAACCAAAAACCACATTAGCAAAATCTACTCTGCCTTTTATAACTTCCGACACTGCAGTTTTATCATTTTCAACACTTTCTTCTTTCTCACCTAAAAATTCAAAGACTCGCTCAGCTGCAGCGGCTGTTGATTGCATCACATTGGCAATATTAGCTGATTGGATGATAGGTTGATTAAATTGATTAACATACTGAATAAAGGCCTGAATATCACCAATTCGTATTTTACCATTAATCGCCAGCCAGCCACCAAACACTGATACTCCCACAAAACCCAAATTACCAACAAAAGTCATAATTGGCATCATCAACCCAGACAAAAACTGCGATTTCCAAGCACTGCCAAAAAGTTTGGTATTTATTTTTTGAAATTTTTGTACTGACCTCGCTTCACCATTAAACACTCTCATCACATTATGACCAGCATACATTTCTTCAATATGACCATTAAGTTCGCCAAGAGAGTCTTGTTGTTCTTTAAAATAGTGTTGTGATTTCTTAACAATCAGAGTAATTAAAACAAAACTAAGCGGAACCAGAATTAATGAAACTATCGTCATCTGCCAAGAGATAGAAAACATCATGGCTAAAATTCCAATAATCATGGTAACCGAGGTGACAATTTGCGTTAAACTTTGATTTAGAGTTTGGCTCACAGTATCAACATCATTGGTCACCCGCGATAAAACCTCGCCAAAAGTTCTCTTATCAAAATACGCTAAAGGCAAACGATTAATTTTTTCAGAAATATCGCGACGAAATTGATAGGTAATTTTTTGTGTAACACCAGTCATAATCCAGCCCTGAATATAACTAAAAATGGCACTTAAAATGTAAAGAGCCAAGAGTTCAATAGCAAAATATTCTAACTTACCAAAATCTACATGTGTTTTTATTATTACTAGATCGCTCACAATCTGGTTGGTCATATTGCCAAGAATCTTCGGACTGACTATGGCAAAAATCGTACTGGCAATGGCAAAAATAAAAACAAAAATTATTGATACCCAAAATGGTTTAGTATATGAAACTAGTTTTTTCATGGTAGCGGAAAAATTCTTTGGCTTTTCTACCAGTCCCATTCCCACTCTACCCGGCCCCATTGGCAACGGTGATTTGGGTGGGGTTTTGCTCGATTGTAATTTAGGATTTTCACTCATATTAAACCTCTTTTTTATCAATTTTAGATCTATCTTGATCAATATTAATTTGATAATCTTTTAATTCATTCGGAGAAAGTTGTGAATAAGCAATCTCGCGGTAGACATCACAGCTTTTTAACAACATCTCATGAGTTCCCTCGCCCACAATTTTGCCATCATCTAGCACAATTATTTTGTCTGCCGATAAAATAGTGGAAATTCTTTGTGCCACAATCAACACAGTTTTATCTTTCGTTTCAGATTTTAAAGCTCCTCGAAGCGTCGCATCCGTTTTAAAATCAAGGGCCGAAAAACTGTCATCAAAAATATAAACTTCCGGTTTCCTGATAATCGCCCGCGCAATTGAAAGTCGTTGTTTTTGACCACCAGAAATGTTGGCTCCGCCCTCAGCAATTGGCGCATAAAATTTTCCTGGAAGATTATTGATAAATTCTTCGGCTTGTGAAATTTTAGAAAAATATTTTACCTCATTATCGGTCGCCTGGGGCGCACCGTATTTAACATTTGATTCTACTGTCCCGGAAAATAACACGCTTTTTTGAGGCACATAACCAATCTTCTCATAAAGATCTTCAAGCTGATACTCACGCACATCAATACCATCCAATAAAATTTTTCCCGTAGTAACATCATAAAACCGCGGGATTAAATTTATCAGAGTCGATTTGCCGGAACCGGTTGAACCAATAAACGCCGTTGTTTCGCCAGAATTCGCTTTGAAAGAAATATTTTCTAGCACAGACGTATCTGCGCCAGGATAACAAAAAGTAACATTTTTAAATTCAACTACCCCACCGTGGATATTTTTAGTAAAAATTGGTTTTTCAGGATCCTTAATAAGCGGGTCGGTTTCAATTACTTCAATGACTCGTTCAGCGGAAACCGAGGCGCGTGGCACTAAAATAAAAACCATTGAAATCATTAAAAACGCCATAATTACTTGCATTGCATATTGCATAAAGGCAATCATGTTGCCGATTTCCAAATTACCCGAGCTAATTAAATGTGCTCCCAGCCAAACAATTAATACCGATGTTAAATTCAAAATCAACATCATTACTGGTTGCATCACCACCATCAGTCTGTTTACAAAAAGATTCGCTCCCGTTAAATCAACATTGGCTTTTTCAAATTTTGCCTGTTCAAGTTTTTCGTTATTAAAAGCACGAATAACGCGCAGGCCAGTCAAATTTTCTCGCGTGACCAGATTTAATCGATCAACTAATTTTTGTAATAATTTAAATTTTGGTAAAGCTACTGCAAACATTACAAAAATCACTCCGAGCAATACCGCAACAGCGAGAGCAATAACCCACGAAAGTGAGGGTGCTAAATTGTAAGCCTTAAAAATTGCCCAAAGTCCCATTATGGGAGCCTGCAAAACCATTCTTAAGAGCAGCACCATAACTGTTTGAATTTGTTGGATGTCATTGGTTGAACGAGTGATTAGTGAGGCAGTTGAAAATTTGTTGAATTCCACCAGCGAAAAACTTTCCACGCGAGAAAAAACTTGATTTCTAATGTCGCGACTAAAACCGGTAGCAATCTTGGAAGCTAAATAACCGACGCCGATGGTACAGACGGCACCGCCCAGAGCAATGAGGAGCATCCACAACCCATTATAAAAAATGAAACTATTATTTGACTGAACAATTCCCTCGTTAATAATTTTGGCCATATAATCCGGCAATTGAAGAGTTGCTGCCACGGTGCCAAAAACCAAAGCAATCAGTAAGATCATTTGTAAAGTGTATGGTTTTAAATATTTTATAAGCTTAAACATAATTGTTATTTAACACACCCTCTAAAATCGGACATTTTTTTAATCAAACGGATTAAATCTTTCGTGTCTTTTTCTCCCAAAAAATTTACCAACATTTGGGTTTTTTTGGTAAATTCATTTTTTAATTTTAACACTTGTACCTGCCCTTTTTTTGTTAGTTCAATTAAAGTAACTCTGCGATCATTTTTGTCGGATAAACGATTAAGCAAACCCTGTTTTTCCATGGCATTTATTTGGTGAGTTACAGCCGCCAAAGTAACACATGTCTTCTCAGCTATTTCGGACATAGTAACCGGCTGACCGCTTTTTAATTCATAAATCAAAAACAAGATGTGTTTCTCGGCACCCTTTAATTTTGTGTGATTGTGCTGCAAGGCCATAGTTCGTTTAAACTGGCTCATCACATTTTGTAGCTCAAAAACTATTTTTTTAGCTGTTTGCATATTATTTACTTAATAAATAGTTTACTAAGTAAAGTATATAACAAGTAAAATAATTTGTCAATACACTAAAAAATTAAAAAAGAGCCCTGGTAGGACTCTTTTTGCCTAAACATTACCATGACACTTCTTAAAGTGTTAGTTTAATATATAAGCAGACTTGCTATTTAACAATAATATTGTTCACAAAATTTCCAACCAATAATTTAATTTTCTCAATATTTTCCTTATCCATTACCATATAGCTATATTTTTGTCCGTCAAAGGTGGTAATTTTAAAATTTAATTTGTTCAAAATTATTTCCTTAATATTATCATAAGCAATTTCATAGGCAACCGGTACTGAGCTTAAAAATTGAGGTAAACCACTATTTAATAATTCCATACCCTTTTTTTCAATTTCTTTTCGATTAAAGAAAAAATTGGTTGGACTATAGGCCACGCCATCCACAACATTTGATCCGCCGGTCACTGGCACCTCAACCATTAATAATCTTTTTGATGTTATAATTAGCGAATTTTCCGATTTAGTAGTTTTGCCGACACCTAAAACCGACCAGGTTTGAGTTTTTAAATTCATGATTCCAAAAATAGTACCTAACACGCTTTCATCATTATAACTCTTTAATTCCGGCTTAGGTTGGTTAGAAGTTGCAATGCCAGTCGCCGACAAATCAACAGCAGAAATTCGTTTTATCTCCTTGATACTCAAGACCAGTATAATAAGGGCAAATCCACCAAAAATAGATAAGACTGCAACAGCCATTGACCAAGCCCCAAGATGAATACTAAATAAGATAAAAGCTAATAAAAATATAAAAAACCAAGGAAAAAAATTTATCATCTCTAACTTTTTTTGGATAATGGCGGCTTGCTGATTAATCTCCGCTAAATTTTTATTCTCATCTAGATTCTGGAACAATCTATATCTTATATACTTTAAACACAAATTAATCAGGTTATAAAAAACAAACAAATAGATAAACCAATTTATCGAAAAAATGAAATTAAATGATTTAATTAAATTGCTATAAAAAAATAAAATTAGGGTGGCGGTAATAAAATGAGCTGCCAACCCAATTCCCGCCTGCATTAAATCATAATACTCTCGGACCAAAATAAATCTCTTAATACTGGCATTGGCTAATTGGCTGAGCGTTTTTATTTTCACATATTTTACAACACCAAATGACAGCTGTAAAACTATTTCCAGACCAAAAATAAATCCAACAATTAGTAGTGGGATGCCAAAGTATTTTTGGATTAGATAACCAAGAATAATTAAAAACAGCAGATTCTTAAAAACATTAGCCAGTTTAAAAGTTTCAACTGTATATTCTGTTTTGACGGCAAAAGTAGTTAAGTTTGAGTCCTTATTAAAGGGATTAGGAAAAAAATTAGACATAATGCGAAGTCAAATATTCTTTACTTATTATTTTCCATTAAATCTACATCTCACAAAAAATCTTACGCTCCATGACACTTCTTATACTTCTTCCCGCTCCCGCACGGACATAAATCATTTCGTCCAACTTTATGTCCGGAATCATCACGCGGTTTCCCTTCAAACTGTCCAACTTCTACTGCAGATTTTTCCGCACCTTTTAAAACTAATTTATCATTGGCCATAATGGTTGGCGCCAATTGCAAACCTACGCCCACTTTATAAAAAGAATATACCACTTCTTTTTGAATACCGGCCAAAAGTTCATTGAACATTTTATAAGTTTCTTTTTTATATTCTACCAACGGATCACGCTGACCATAACCACGTAAACCAATACCTGTGCGCAAATAATCTACGGCCACCAAATGATCTACCCACAGGGCATCTATAGAACGAAGTAAAATTCCTTTTTCAATAGCTCGCACCATGAATTTTCCTTCAGCTGGATTTTGGCTAGCAGAAATAATTTGATTTTCTACTTTATCATATTCACGTTCAGCTTTTTCTAATAAATATTTAACTAAAGCATCACGCACAGTTACATCATCCAATTTACTATTGCCGTTTCTGGTAAAATGTAAAATTTCCTCGCGCTCGGTTTGTGAAAGCGGAAAAATTGTTCTAATGGTTTCAAAAATTTCTTGCAAATTCCATTCAGTTTTTGATTCAGTATTAGTGTGAAAAGATACTACCATTTCCAATTCCTGTTCAATCATTTCCAAAATCATTTCTTTTAAAGAACTAAATTTCTTACTCCAATCATTCGGCCTCTCTTCTGGCACATCTCTTTCCAAATCCTCAATACTCAAATTATCACCAACCTTAGTATTTACGTTATCATTTTTTTCTATAGTCTGTGGTCCATAGTCTATAGTCTGTTTTTTCTCCGCCAAATCCAAAATTTGTCTTCTTTTTCCATAAATTACCTCACGATGACGATTCAATACATCATCATATTCTAATAAATGCTTTCTAGTATCAAAATGAAAACCTTCCACTTTTTTCTGCGCGCCTTCCAACATTTTAGTTATCATGCGCTGTTCAATTGGCATATCTTCAGGCACATTCAATCTAGTCATTAATGATTTTATTCTGTCACCCGCAAAAATACGCATTAAATCATCTTCGCAAGAAACAAAAAATTGAGTTTCACCAGGATCCCCCTGACGCGCCGCTCGACCACGCAACTGGTTATCAATACGTCGCGCTTCATGACGTTCAGTACCCAAAACAAACAAACCACCAGCTTGTTTTACCATTTCTGCTTCAGTTTCAATAATAGGATTACCGCCCAATTTAATATCCACACCACGACCGGCCATGTTGGTGGCCAAAGTAATTGCTCCTGGCCGTCCAGCTTGAGCAATAATTTCTGCTTCACGTTCATGATTCTTAGCATTCAAAATTTCGTGTTTAATACCTTCACGTACCAAATACTCACTCAATTCCTCATTTTTTTCTACTGAAATAGTACCAATCAACATTGGCTGTTTTTTTACTTGGCATTCCTTAATTTTTTCTCCAATGGCCTTAAACTTACCCCGCTCATTTTTATAAATCCGATCTGGATGGTCAAATCTACAATCTTGCCGATTAGTAGGAATGGTTACTACTTCTAAATGATAAATTTTCCAAAACTCTTCTATTTCAGTAAAAGCTGTACCAGTCATACCAGATAATTTTCCATACATGCGAAATAAATTCTGGAAAGTAATTGTGGCCAAAGTTTGACTTTCCTTTTGTATTTCTACTCCTTCTTTGGCTTCTATAGCCTGATGCAAACCTTCGGAATAACGACGACCAGGCATTTTACGTCCGGTAAATTCATCAATAATCAACACTTCATTATTTTCTACCATGTAATCCTTATCACGCTTAAATAGCACTTCTGCTTTTAGAGCCTGCTCCACATGATGCACCAAACGCACACCACCTTCTACATAAAGATTTTCAATGCCCAGCCATTTTTCAAATTTAGCAATACCTTCTTCGGTTAAACTGGTCGTACGCATTTTTTCATCCAAATTATAATCTCCTTGCCCCGCAGGATCTTTGGCATCTTTTTCTTTTAACTGACGAATTAGTTTCGCAAATTGATAATATTGTTCATTAGCATCTTCTGCGGGAGCGGAAATTATTAGTGGAGTTCTGGCTTCATCAATTAAAATTGAATCTACTTCATCCACAATTGCAAAATTCATTTCATTCCCCGGACGCATTACCATTTCATTAATAGTCTGCACCATGTTATCGCGCAAATAATCAAAACCATATTCATTATTGGTGCCATAAGTAATATCAGCACGGTAAGCTTCTTGACGAGAGCAGGGACGAATAAAATCTTCGTCAATCTTAAAACTCTCCTGTTCACTTTCAATTTTTAATTCATTACTATCTGTTAGCTGTTGACTGCCATCTAATTTTCTGGCCGTGGCATCATAAATATATGAAACCCGCATATTCTGAATAATACCAACACTCATTCCTAAATAATCATAAATTTTTGCCATCCAAATAGCATCACGTTTAGCCAAATAATCATTCACAGTAACCAAATGTACACCTTTGCCTTCCAGAGCATTTAAATAAATTGGTAAAGTGGCCACCAAAGTTTTTCCTTCACCAGTGCGCATTTCCGAAATTCCCCCGCGATGCAAGACTACACCACCAACCATTTGGACATCAAAATGACGCATACCGGTGGTGCGTTTAGAGGCTTCACGAACTGTAGCGAAAGCTTCTGGTAATAAATCATCCAAAGTTTCACCTTTAGCCAAGCGATTTTTAAAATCCTGAGTTTTATTTTTTAATTCTTCATCAGTCAATTTTTGCCAGGCTGGCTCCAAAGAATTAATTTTAAGAACAATTGGTTGAATTTCCCGAATAGTTTTTTTATTGGTATCACCAAATAATTTAGTTAGAAAAGACATAAATTAGTAATTTTAAATTTGAAATTTAAGGTTTTATTGCTGAATAATTGTACCACCCTTTTTGCCTTCTGTCCATCCCCCAAAAGGTACCAATATAATAAACCCACCTTCCGGCGGGTTCATCACTAATTACTAGTTACCAGTTACTGATATTTATACCTGGTATTCTTTCTCACTTCGCAAGACTTTCTTATCTTTTCTTCTCATTTTTTCTTTCATTTTTTCCAATTCCACTTTTAAATGATCCTTTACTTTATCAATTGCCTTGTATAAATCCTCTGACTCTTTAACCACCCGTATAACTTTTCCAGGAACTGACAAATTTACCTCAGCATAATAAACTTTACCTTTTAAATGATGATGTGACTGCATACCTACATCAATATCTGCTGACTGAATATTATCAAAAAATTTAACCAAGCCACCAATTTTTTCTTCAGCATAATCTTTTATAGCATCAGTTAAGGTGATACCGGTTCCTTTGATGTTTGTATTCATAATTTACAATTAAAAATTTAAAATTTCTACTTCTGGTTCAATTTCTACTCCAAATTTATTATATATCTTATTTTTTAATTCTTCAACAATTGTCAAGATATCTTGTTGTGTTGCCTTACCAGTATTAACTATAAAATTACCATGCTCATTAGCTATTTTTGCTCCGCCAACAGCATAACCCTTCATATTTACCTGCTCTACCAACCAACCAATTGGCACTTTCTTTCTTTCCACAAATAACGGAGGTAATTCCTCTACATTTCCAGACCATTTTTGGATGTCAATATTTTTAAAGAAACTTCCTGCATTCGGCTCTGTAGGATAACGGCCACTACGTTGCTTTAAATAACCTTGCATGGCCGTTAAAATTTCCTGCTTATCTCCAGGTACCAATTTAAAATGAGCCTGCAAGATTACTCCCCCACTGCTCTTAAATACGCTTTCCCGATAACTAAAGTTGCATTCTTCTTTTTTTAACTCTGTCACTTCACCATCTTTCCATAATTCAATTTTTTCTATAACGTTCGCAGTTTCTTTACCCATAGCTCCAGCATTACCGCGCACAGCTCCACCTACTGTACCAGGAATTCCTACCGCCCATTCCAGACCACTTAAACCATTTTTTAAAGCTTCAACTACTACTAAACTCAATAAAACTCCAGTGTCAACCACGATTGTATTGTTAGTTCTTAGTTCTAAGTTCTTAGTTCTTAGTTTAATAACAACACCACGAAATCCTTCGTCATTAAATAACATATTACTTCCTCCTCCTAAAACATAATACTCAACACCCTCGCCACTTAAAAAATTTAATAAATCAACCAACTCATCTGTTTTAGAAATTTCTACAAAAAAATCCGCTGGCCCGCCAATTTTAAAAGTGGTGTGTTTGGCAAGCGGTTCGTTGAGACGAACATGACCAAATTGTTTTAATTGTTGATAAATTTCTTGCATAAATTCTTAATGAAAGATATTGCCAAATTCTATTTTTTCGCCTATAATTACCCAGCTATGTCAAAACTGTTTATTCAACCCATCTTTTATGTCACCCGCGACCTAGAACGCGCCTTGGGACTCAACCTGGATACCGAAGGTTATTTTATTATCTCAAATTTCACTCCTTTTGCCAAGGGTATTACTCAAAACCGAAAAAATGTTTTACTGATTAAGAATAAAGAAATGATGGACACCTGGGAATTACTCCAAAATACGGAAGTAAAAAAATTCATCAACAAACAAAAACAATCAAACATTCTTGTTTTCAAAAATACCATCCAAATCCAAAAAACCTGTGCCGAAAATGGCTGGCAGCTACTAAATCCACCAGCCAAAATTTCTAATGAAGTAGAAGAAAAAATCTCACAAATTACCTGGCTTGGACCATTAAAAAAATATTTGCCAAAATATTCTGTATTAAAATGCAACCAAGTAAAATTTTCCAATAAACCATTTATACTTCAATTCAACCGCTCCCACACTGGCAGTGGCACAATTTTAATTGAATCAAAAAATCAACTTGAAGAAATTCAACAAAAATTTCCTGAACGTGAAGTAAGAATTGCTGAGTATATTGTTGGTCCGTTATTTACCAATAACAATATTGTTACTAAAAATAAAATTTTACTCGGCAATATTTCTTATCAAATCACTGGCCTTAAACCTTTTACCGATCTTCCCTTTTCCACTATTGGCAATGATTGGACTTTACCATCTAAAATTTTAACCAAAAAACAATTTTTGCAATACAAAAAAATCGCTGCTGATGTTGGCTTAAGACTTAAAAAAGCTGGTTGGAAAGGTTTGTTTGGCATTGATATGGTAATGAGAGAGAAACCCGCCTTCGCTAAAGCTTCGTCGGGCAAAGCCGGAAAATTATATTTATTAGAAATTAACTGCCGACAACCTGCGAGTACGACTTACGAATCACAACTACAGAATGGTATACAAAATACAAAAGATACGAAATTACGAAATAATGAATTGACTATCTTTGAGGCACACTTAATGGCTTTACAAAATTTTGATTTAAAAAACTACAAATTAATTGAAATAAAAAATGGTGCACAAGTGATTCAACGAAACATAGAACATAAAACATGTAACCTGAAACAACTATTAAAAAAATTAAAAAAAGAAAAATTTAATGTAATACCATACAATAATACTGAGCCAAACTCTGACTTATTAAGAATCCAAAGTAAAACAGGAATAATGAATAATCATAACGAATTTAATGAAACTGGAAATCGTATTGTAAAAATTACAAATTCACCTAATTTCTAATTCACCTAATAAAATTATCAATTTTCAAATTAAACATTTGATATTTGGCATTTTATTAGAAATTAGAAATTAGAAATTAGAAATTATGAAACAGTCTTTATCACAGTCTGCTCTACAAACAATTCAAAACTACCTTCAACTCCCATTCTCAGGGCATAATATAAATTGTCCTTATTTTAATAATCGCCGAGTAAGATTACGAGGAGGTTTACGAGCTTTAATTGGTAAAGGTTCCCCAAAAAATATTGTGGAGGAAATTACTATTATTTCTTTACGAGAAAAAATTGATTTAAATAAATTAACTGATCAAGAACTAAAAAAGTTTTTAATAAATAATAAAATTGGTATTGATTGTTCTGGTTTGGTTTACCATATTCTAGACGCAGAAATGAAAGCCCAAAACAAAGGCAGTTTACATAAAATTTTAAAACGTCCTTGGTTTAAAAATCCAATTAGAAAATTATTAGTAAAACTTAGGCCAATAGAAAATACTGGCGTGGGCACTTTTAATCATCCAGTAAATAGTGAGGAAATAAATTTAAAAGATGTACAACCAGGCGACATGATTATTATCATGGGCGCTGGAACAAAACAAGATTACAACCACATTCTTCTTGTACACGAAGTGGAGTCTGTCATTGTAACCCCTCCTATTATTCATTACACCCACTCATTCCAATACCCAACCGATGGTCAATACAACCACGGTGTACGACAAGAATCAATTACCATTACTGATTTAAACAAATCTCTTCTTGAACAAAACTGGTCTGAACCACAGATAAAAGATTATGCGAAGACGGCAAAAGAAATTAAAATAAAAAGATTGAAAAATTAAAAAAATATCATTCAAACGGATTAATTTTATTAAAGTCAGGAATTAAATTCTCCTGACTTTTTTCACCCTGCACCCAGCCATTAACAAAACCTAACTCTTGCAAATATTCATAAACTTGCTTAAATTCTTCTTCACTCACTACACGTATTAATTCTGAAAAATTTTTAGCATTGTGTAGTGGAAAATATTGATTCATTAAACTAACGTGAATACTCAAACCAATCTCTGCCAATTTTTGCAACACTCCAAAACTATTGGCCAAATTATTTGGCAAAACCATATGGCGTACAATAACACCCTTCCTTGCCACACCACTCTCAATTTTTAATGTCTCCCGACGCGAATCGGGATCCCGCTGTGGCGGGACAACTTGCCCCAGCATTTCTTTAATCGCTTCTGTAGCAACTTCAACATAATTTTTTATCCCAGAATATTTTAAAGCCAAATCATTATTACTATACTTAAAATCCGGCAAATAAATATCAACTAGTCCTGCCATTTCTTTTAAAATCTCCACCTTTTCATAACCATTAGAATTCCAAACAATAGGAATTGTTAATCCCCTACTTTTTGCATTGATCAAAGCTTGTTTAATTTGTTTATACCAAATGGTCGGAGTTACTAAATCAATATTTACTGCTCCAGCATTTTGTAACTCCAACATTATTTCTACTAATTCTTCTATACTATAAAATTTTCCTAAATTTTCTTGAGAAATTTGCCAATTTTGACAAAACACACAACGCAAATTACAGCCAGTAAAAAAAATACCACCAGCCGGAATCAATGGCGGTTCTTCCCCAAAATGTTTTCCCTGCCAAGCAATTTTTATATTATTCATTCCACTAAATACTATAATATTTAGTATTCACTGGAATTGAGGTGGACATAACGCACACCTCGAACTTTTCAGCGGACCTCCAATTCCGCTGCCCCTCAATTCCCTTCCCCTCCTAAGGGAAGAATGAACTACGTTGCCTACGAAGTAAACCACCACTTCTCAAGCACTTCTTTAGCCTTTCGGCCTTTTCCCTCATACGCCAGAAGAGTGGCCTGAAAAACTGCGATCGCAATTCTCCTTGCAACGTTGAT
The DNA here is from genome assembly GCA_903837125.1 of Candidatus Magasanikiibacteriota bacterium. Taxonomy (GTDB): domain Bacteria; phylum Patescibacteriota; class Patescibacteriia; order Magasanikbacterales; family UBA922; genus CAILTG01. The sequence goes on from CAILTG010000094.1 coordinate 40,428, forward strand.
CAGATCGTACGGAGTCTGAACAGCGCCTCTACCAGCCTTCTTTTCTTGTCGCCGGTATGCAATCGCGGCTTTAGCCACAGCCATGATCTTTTTGACCACCTCGATCGGGTACTCCCCAACCGTGGTTTCTTCAGAAGTCATGACAAAATCTGCGCCATCCAGCACCGCGTTGAAGGCATCAGACGCTTCCGCTCGGGTGGGTTTCGGACAACCCACCATTGAACTCATGACCTGGGTTGCGTAGATGATCGGGACACCCAGGCGATTGCAGATACGAATCATTCTCTTGACCATTGCTGGGGTATCTTCATCCGAAGTTTCCACGGCCAGGTCGCCTCGAGCGGCCATGACCATGTCCGACAACTTGGCGATCGCCAAGAAGTTCTTCGTTGCTCCAGCTCTGGTTTCAATCTTCGGAATGATTCTTACACCCTTGAGCCCCAGCTGATCCAAGAACAGCCGAAGCTCAATCATGTCGTCCGCGCTCTGCACGAACGAAATGGCGATGTAATCACCATCCCGCAAAAGCCCGCACTCCTTGATCTCACGGATATCCCGCCTGTCCCCATCGGTCAAAGACGTAAGCGGAAGAATCCGGCCTGGAAAAGAAACCCCCTTTCTTCTCTTCAGACTACCCTTGCAGGTAGCTTCGAGCAAAAAGACGGAATCTTCCTTGATGACCTCGACGACGAAGAACTCAATCTTTCCATCGTCCATTGAAACCTTGTTTCCCTTGCCGAGCCCCCTCAGCACTTCAGGGGGACTAACCTCAAGCAAAGGCAATTCCCCTGGCTCGCACTCCTTCATCTTGGTGCAAAGCACTACCCGACTACCCTGAACGAGTTCCAGTACGGCGTCGAGTCCGCCTGGAACGTTGCCAATGCGGATTTTCGGTCCGCAAAGGTCGAAAAGGATGTAAATTCTCCTCCTCAACTTCACTTCGAGAAACCTGATATTCCGAACGTGCTTTTCGTACCCCCCCGCCCTGTCGTGCGAAAAGTTGAGTCGTGCAATGGTCATCCCTGCCAAAACCATTGCTTCCATGACGACCAGATCCAAGGACGAAGGTCCAAGAGTACAAACCACCCCCTTGAAGCGTCCTCTCTTCATTTCTTTATCCTCCACTTTCGTCCCAAAGACACTTCCACCAAGAACACCTGTCCTCGGCAAGCCGCTTTTCAACCAGGTTTGACAACCTAGTGTTCAGCAATTGAATTTTGAATCTCAAAAAACAATTGCTGAACACTATTTTTATTTATTTATTTTTTAAAGAACGAATTTATAAAATATATCGAAGAAAACATAGCATATTTTTTATCCAACGTCAATAATTTTCTAATTTTAAAAAACTTGATTTTTTGTTTCTTTGTTGATAAACTACGTTCAACTTATGAATGTTTCCTTAGGTACCATAAACGAACTAAAAACCGCCATTGGCTTCGGCCTATTTTCTTGTATTTTAGCTTTTTTATGGTCACCGGCCTTAACCAAATTTTTATATAAATTCAAACTTACCAGAAGAGCAGAATACGATGCCACTTTAAACATAAGTACCAAAACTGGCACACCAATTATGGGTGGACTCTTGGTAATTGTCACAGTAGCACTGGTGACCATGCTTTTTAATTGGGAAAGAAAATATACTTGGGTACCAATTGGAGTAATGCTCTTAGCTGCGCTTTTAGGTGGTATTGATGATGTACTCCACATTTATGGACACGAAAGAAGAAATAGAAAATTAAAACAAATTTTAACACTTATCCGCGTACATGCCAATTGGAAACAACGACTCTGGCTTATAATTACCTTACCCTGGTCAACTTTTAAACGCTTAGCACTAACGCTTGGATCTCACCCAGGCAAAGGCGTGCATGTTCATGAAAAACTATTACTACAATTTGCTGCTGGTGCCATTACGGCCTATTGGATTTATTTTAAACTAGGCGCCAACTGGCAACAAATTAACATACCTTTTGATGGTTATGTAAATATTGGCTGGTGGATTGTTCCTTTAATAATTTTCTTTGTTATGTTCACTGCCAATGCCGTAAATGTGGCTGATGGCATGGACGGACTAGCTGGCGGTTCGCTTCTGCTCACTTTTTCCACACTCACTATTTTAAGTTGGCTTAATGGTTACCAAGAAATTACTTTATTAAATGCCACAGTAGTTGGCGCTTTAATTGCCTACACTTATTACAATATTAAACCAGCCCGTTTTCAAATGGGCGATGTTGGTTCTTTAGGACTAGGCGCTCTTTTGGCTATCAACACCATTGTTATAAGTAAAATGCTTTTACTCCCCTTTTTGGGATTTATTTTTTATGTGGAGCTTACAACTGTAATTATTCAAATCATTGGCCGATATATTTTAGGCAGAAGAATTTTTAAAATGGCACCCCTACATCATCATTTTGAATTACACGGCTGGAGTGAAGAAAAAACTGTTATGCGTTTTTGGATAATACATGCAGCGGTGGTGTTGTTGGGGTTGTGGATAGCTTTGTACTAAAAATATCATTTATCATGTATCATCTATTTTGATTAAAAAAAATAAATGATAAATGATAAATGATAAACATGAATAATTATCTCACTTGGGCTGAGAAAACTATTTCCGACTTTTCTGCTGAAAACATAAACTCTCTCTACAATGAGGGCTTTTTGTTTACTCGTGAACACTTAGGTTCAATGTATCAAACGCGTAGTTTACGAATTGATTTAAAAAAATTTAAACTAACGAGTGAAAACAAACGCATTTTAAAAAAGACAGACAGCTTACAGCTTGTAACTTGCAATTTACCCTACTCCAATTATAGTTGGGAGATTGGCAAACTTGGTAAAGATTTTTACGAAACAAAATTTGGTTTAAAAACCTTTAGTGCAAATAAAATAAAAGAACTATTAACAACAAAATATAATTTTAATAAATTGTTTGTTTACGAAATTGGAAATTCGCCAATTGGCTACTGTATTTGTCATGAAAACAATGAACTTCTCCATTATTGTTATCCATTTTATCATCTATCATCTATCATCTATCAATACAATCCTGATACCGGCCTGGGCATGATGCTCCGCGCTATTATTTACGCCCAAGAGCAGGGAAAAAAATATATTTACTTAGGTTCTGCAAAAGATGAAGCGGCTAAATATAAATTGCAATTTGCAGGGTTGGAATGGTTTGATGGAAAAGAGTGGAAAACTGATTTAGAAGAATTAAAAAATATTTTGAAATTATGAAGCATATCCATTTTATTGGCATCTGCGGAGTCGCCATGTCGGCACTCGCTATCGCTTTTAAAAAGGCTGGTTTTGAAGTAACCGGAAGTGATGTAGGTTTTTTTCCACCGGTTTCTACTAATTTAGAAAAACATAAAATTAATTTTTATCCTGGTTGGCATCCGGAGAATATAGGAAAACCTGATTTAGTAATTGTTGGCAATGTTGCCAGTTCAACAAATCCTGAATGGCTTTATATACAAAAAAATAAACTAAATTTTAAATCTTACCCAGAAGCAATTGCCGAATATTTTGTAAAAGAAAATTCTATTGTTTGTGCTGGCACTTATGGCAAGACCACCAGTTCATCCTTGCTTACCTGGATTTTAAAACAAAATAATTTTGATCCGACCCATATGTTTGGTGGAATTAGTTTAAATGACCTTCCTGCCGCCGAAATTACCAATTCTAAATACTCAATTTTGGAAGGTGATGAGTACAAAAGTGCACGCTGGGACAATGGCCCAAAATTCGCTCACTATTCCCCTACTCATTTGCTTTTAACTTCAGTGGTTTGGGACCACGCCGATGTTTATCCAACAGAAAAATCGTATATTGATGTTTTTGCTAATTTACTAAAAAATATTTCAACAAACGGCTTAGTAGTTTTATCAGCCAAAGTTATTCATGATCAACCACAGCTAGCAGACTTACCTACTTGTAAAATTATTACTTATGGCAAAACTCCAAACAATGACTATCAATACTTTGACGTTCAAACCAATAAAGAAGGCATTAATTTTAAAATAAAACATCAATCATTAATTTTCAATCTGCAATCTGCAAATCTCGGCGACTACATGGCCGACAATATGACCGGTTGTTTTGCTCTGGCACACCAACTAGGAATTGAACCAAACAATATTATAAAAGCCATCACTAGTTACAAAAATATAAAACGTCGACTGGAAAAAAAATATGAGGATAGCATAACAGTATTTGATGATATTGCTCATTCACCAAAAAAGGCCGAAGCAGTACTGTCTAGCTTAAAAAATATTTATTCAGGAAAAATTATTGTAATTTTTGAACCAAACGGTGGTAATCGTCAAATAGAATCTATTCCGGGATATGATAATGCTTTTATTAGTGCCAATGCAGTCATTATTCCCCGTCTGACAACCATTAAACAAGATCCAAACAAACCAGAAGCAATGGACGGACAAAAACTGGCAGAGGTTATCAGCAAAACACATAATAATGTAAAATATATTGATGATGACAATAAATTGATAAACTATTTAGCCAACATTACTCAGACTGGTGATGTAGTTATCTTTTGCGGCAGCCATGGATTTAGAGGAATGATAGACCAATTAATTAAACAGTTATGAAAATTCCTAAACAAGCCAAACAAGTTTTTAAAGGAGTTATATTTGATATTTACCAGTGGGAACAAAAAATGTATGATGAATCATCCGTTATTTTTGAACGTGCCAAAAGACCATATACTGTACAAGTAATAGCCACCGCAGAAAATAAAATTATTCTAGGAGATGAAAAACAACCATACAAAAAAAGAGAAACAAACATTTTAGGCGGTCGCTTAGAAAAAAATGAATCTCCTCTTTTCTGCGCCAAAAGAGAATTGTTAGAAGAAGGCGGTTATGTTTCCAAAAACTGGTCGCTGCTAAAAGTATATGATGACGTGCCAAAACTTGATTGGAAAGTTTATTTTTTTGTAGCCACGAACTGCCAAAAAGTTGCCAAACAAAATTTGGATCCCGGAGAAAAAATTAAAATTATTACCGTTTCTTTTGAACTGTTTATTCAAATGATTGAAGACAAAAAAATCTTCACTGGCCAACTTGGTTTTGATATTTTAAAAATGAAACTAGACGGCAATTTAAGTCAATTCAAGAAAAAATTATTTAAAAAAACACCAATCAAAATGTGATTAGTGTCTATTCGTGATAAAAATTAGTGGTTTATTTACCTTCATCCACCACTTCTGCCTCCACCTTATCCCCACTAATCGAGGAAACTAACAAAGAAATACCGCAAATATCACATTCAATTACCTGGTCTTTAGCCAAATTTGGATAAATAGCTAAATTCACCTTATTTTTACATTCTGGACAAACTAATTGCATAGGGTTAAGATTAAGATTAAGACTGTATAATCTTAACATAATTACAAATTTATTCAAGCCTAAATATTAACATACAATATACATAGATTAAAATACAAATTTTGTATATTATTCCATGTATCTTGTCCCTTGTTTATGAAGACTCCCCAACAATCTTATCCCGAACTTGCAAAAACCTTAGGTATACCGGAAATTTATTTAAAACGCGAGGATCAACATAAATACGGCTCACACAAAGGGCGCTCTCTTCCTTTAATGATTAAACGTTATACCAAACCCCTTAAGATTAAAGATAAAAACGGAGATTCTGCCCCCACCAATCCTATTTATAAAAATTTTGTTATTTCTTCTTCTGGCAACGCTGCTTTGGCAGCAATTTTAGCCGTACAAGCACACAACACCAATAATCCTGAAAAAATTAAACTAAAAGTTTTGGTTGGCCTTAATATAAATCCCCAAAAATTAAAAATACTAATATCAGAAATTAATGATCCACAAGTAACTCTGAAACAGGTTGATAACCCCAAGCAAGAAGCTTTTTTGGAAGACAAAAATGGCGAAACTAAATTTTTACGCCAATCAACCGATGATTTAGCTTTGGAAGGATATTTTGAATTAGCTGAAGAACTTTCTAAAATCCCTAACTTACAAGCGGTATTTATTCCTACTTCAAGCGGCACCACTGCTCAAGCTTTAGGTGAAGCATTTGTAAAATTAAATTGCCAAGCGCAAATTCATATTATACAAACTACTGCTTGCCACCCTATGGTGGAAGATACAAAACACAAGATACAAAATACAAACACGAGTGCGGCCGACGCCATTGTTGACCAAGTTGCTCATCGTAAAGAAAAAATTTTAGAAATTATTAAAAATAGCCGTGGCGCTGGCTGGATTGTGACTGACGAAGAAATAAACAATGCTATTGAATTAGTGGAAGATAATTGTAAAATAAAAATTTCTCCTAACAGTGCTTTATCTGTAGCAGGATTAAAAAAAGCAATTGTTAATGGTTTTAAATTTTCTGGTCCAGCAATTTGTTTGATAACTGGGCGATAATAAAAAATAGAAAAAGACAGTAAAAAACAACTATTTAATAGGACAAACTCTGGCAATTGTAACAATATTTGCACCGAGTTGCACAGCTGTTTTTTTACCTCTTCTAGAATAATAATTTTCCAAAACTTCAAAACCAATACTTTTTAACTTTTCTTCAATTTCTCTTAATCCAAAACCATAATAATACCTCTCCCCCATTTTTTCTCCCTTGGGACTAAACCAAGGCACAATAAATCCCGCACTTTCAATTTTCTGCCATTTTCCTTTAGCAATTACTTTTTGCGCACTCTCTGAATTTAAATTCCAATTGGTCATTAACAAATAACCACCTGGTTTTAAAACACGTTTTATTTCTTTCAAAGCTTTATCCCTGTCTTCTTCCTTATTTAAATGATGTAAAGTGGCAATACAAAAAACTAAATCAAAATTCTTATCTGGTAAAGGTAGACTGGTCATCTCGGCCACCAGATAATTATTTTTAGGAAAATCTTTTTTTGCCATATTTAGCTGCTCCTCACTTTGATCCAACCCCAAGTACTCAACCTCTTGAAAATCGGCCAATAACTGATATAATCTGCCCGTACCACAACCAATATCCAAAACACTCAGCTTATTGTGCAAGTAAGGTTTAAAAGAAATCAGGTCATCCCAAAGATATTGGCGGGTAGCGTAAAATAACTTAGCAATACGATTATAAGTGTTTTTATTTAAATCATTATAATTTATCATATTATTATTTATTATCTATCATCAAAAAAAGATAAATAATAGATAATAAACGGATATGGATAATCTAAAGCAAATAATTTTTTACATTTATAATCATCAGCCTCAAACCAAGGTTGAATTTGATAATTTCCGCCGTGAAATTTGCAGTAAATTAAAAATGGCTCAACCTCCTAATCGTGACCTTCTTTTAGCCTACCAGAAATTATTAAAAAAGAAAAGACTTGAACAAAACAAACAATTTGAATATTTTTTAAAAAAAGCACAAATTCGCACTCTTTCTGGCATTGCGGTCATTACTTCATTAACCAAACCTTACCCCTGCCCTGGCAACTGTGTGTACTGCCCCACCGAGGCCCGCATGCCAAAAAGCTACTTGGCCAGTGAACCAGCCGCTGCCCGCGCCCTGGGCCTAAAATTTGACCCCTATGAACAAATGCGCCGACGAATTCTGATGCTAGAACAAAACGGCCACCTCACCGAAAAAATTGAATATATTATTAAAGGTGGAACTTGGAACGCCTACCCACTTAAGTATCAATACTGGTTTATTTTACGTTCATTTCAGGCAGCCAATGAGACAAAAAAAACAAAAGATAAAAAAAATCTTACGAGCTTACGATCTTTTGATCTTTCAAGTAATATTAAAGATCTGCAAAAACGATTAGAACTTGAACAAAGAAAAAATGAATCATCCCGCCACCGTATAATTGGCCTCACTCTGGAAACCCGTCCTGATGCCGTCACTCCAGAAACAATCTATCACATGCGACAAATGGGTTGTACTAGACTTGAACTTGGACTGCAAGCTCCGGATGATAAAATTTTAAAATTAGTTAATCGTGGCCATACTGTACAACAATTTAAAGATGCCTTATTTTTGCTCCGTCAAGCTGGTTTTAAAGTGGATTTGCACTTCATGCCGGATTTACCCGGCACGACTCCTAAACATGACGTAGAAATGTATAAAAAACTTTTTTCTGATCCTGGACTAAAACCTGATATGGTTAAAATTTACCCCTGCACAGTAATAAAATCAGCTGATCTTTATAACTGGCATAAAACAGGCAAATACAAGCCATACCCCGTTGAAAAACTCTTTGAAGTATTAATACAAATGAAACTGGCCACCCCGCGCTATTGCCGTATCTCGCGCCTAATTCGCGACATTCCAGCCAATGAAATATCCGGCGGAAACATTATTACAAATTTACGTGAAGAATTAAAAAAAGAAATGAATAAACGAGGATTAAAATGCCAATGTTTAAGGTGTCGCGAGGTTGGTCACCAAAACACCCCAGCACTTCAACACCTTAGCACCTTAGCACCTAAACTATTTGTTGATAAATATGAGACAACAGGTGGAACAGAATACTTTTTAAGTTTTGAAGACAGTAAACGCCAAGTGGTTTTTGCTTTTTTAAGGTTGAGATTACCAGACCAAAAATACTTGATTAATTTGGTGGATTTGGGCAACTTAAAAAACTTGGCTTTTATCCGCGAACTTCACACCTATGGACAATTAGTCAGCGTTGGTAAAAACGAAAAAACCGCCAGTCAACATAAAGGGCTGGGTAAAAAATTAATGGCAGAGGCGGAAAAAATTACAAAAAAAAATCACTATACAAAATTGGCAGTAATTTCAGGTGTGGGTGTAAGAGGTTATTATCGCAAGTTAGGATATAAAAAACAAAAAACGTACATGATAAAAAAAATCTCCCTCTAGGGAGATTTTTTTTATTTAGTTAGCTTTTTTAAACCGCACAGAAAAAACCGGTTCATAAGTATTATCATATTCATCTTTTACTTCCACACTTTCCCCTTTCATTAATTTAGTCATGGTAATATCCGACAATAATACCATATCTGATTCCAAATCTATTTTCATGTCATCTAATTTAGTAAATTCACTGGCAAAATCCGCTTTTATTGATTGTTCTATTTGTTTTTTTCGCTCACGTAAAGTTTTCATTTTCTCAATAAGCTCCACATATTCTTGAGAAGCCACTAAAGCATCTCTATACGCCGCCTTCAAATCTTTCCGCTCTTTTTTAATTTTTTGAGTCCGCACAAATATCTCTTGAATGTCTTGCATAAATAATTTTAAGAATTAAGTGACAATATTTTACCATTTAATATTCAAAACTACAATACCCACTACCATAAACATCAAAGCCACTAATTTTAAAATTAAATTTTTTAGATCAAATTTTTCTTTTAAGATTCTAGGAAAAAATATTGTAAAAAATATAGCAATAGAAAAAACAAAAAATGTTTGAAAACCTTCCATGGCAAATACTAAAGATGCCTGCTGCAAAGCTAGCGCCAGTTGATTCATTAAAACTCCCCCTAGAACAGCAACTACCAAAACCAAAAGAGTCAGACAAAATTTATAATCCAACGAACAGATTACCTGTTTCATGTCTGAACGCCATTTTTTATAAAAAACCAAAATCAACAAAGAGGGCAAAAAATTAAAAAATATATTGCCTACAAAAACCGTAAAAAATGGAAGATGTTGAAGCAAATAACGCATGATCACCCCATAACCAGAGAAAAAAATACAAGTAATTAGCATTAGCCAAAAGGCTTTTGAAAATTTGAATTTCCCTTCCCCCAAATGAATACTAGCCAAAACAGTACCGGTAATTAAAATGGCCAAAGCCAAGAGCTCCTGCCAAGAAACCTTGTCGCCAACAAAATATCCTAAAAATAAACTGATCACAGGAATTAAACCCCAAAGAATATTTACTCGGGTAACTTCTTCAATTTGCATGGCTTTAATATATGGAAAACCGCCAAAAAAATAAAAAAGACCTCCTGCACCCAAGAGTAAGATCAGCGGCCATGAAGGAATAACAAAATGAGCAAACGGAATCGCTAAAAAAACCACACCTTCTAGCAAAGTAAATAAAATTAAAAAAATATAAGGATTTTTTACCCTTTTATCCACTGCATACTTGGTTATCACATTCTCAATTGCCCAAAAAAAATGTGAACCAATTGCCAAAAAAATCCACGTCATACAGCATTGATTTAAACAGATTTAAACTGATTGTGTAATATATACATCAATTTAAATCTATATAAATCAGTTTAAATCGATGCTAAAAAAATTCTCTCGCCGCTCTAACCACTGCGACATTCTTTGCTCCCACTGCTTTTAACTCTGCAAAATTATTTTTATTTATTCCCCCAATCGCCAGCCATGGTTCTTGAACTATTTCTGCCACTTGTTTTACTATTTCTAAACCCACTGCCAATTTTCCCTCTTTGGTAGGAGTAGCAAAAACTGGGCCAATGCTCAAATAATCCCAACCTTCTTTTTCTGATTTTATAATTTGTTCAATTGAATTATTGGAACGACCAATAATTTTTAGACTTCCCAATCGCAAACGAGCTTCACTTATTAAACCATCAGCTTGACCACAATGCACCCCTGCAACTGATAATTTACTAGCAATTTCCAAATCATCATTTAAAATGAACAAAATTTTGTCCTTAATCTTGTTCTTAATCTCAAACTGATTAATATACTCACACAAATATTTCGCTTTTTTATAAACCTCGGCCCGACTACTTTCCTTATCTCTAAGCTGTACAATCTTGGCGCCATGCTGAATCAACCAAACAATTTCATTCACACTTTCGGATATTGGATAAATTACTCCCTCTTCAAAATATTTATTCAACCAAAAATGCGAAGTCTGCATTAAAATTTTTAATTCTAACTCATAAATCTTATAACGATAATTTTCTAACTGATAAGCTATCTTCTGACTATAAATTTTACTTAACTCTTCAAGTACACGTAACGATTCTGATACACGACGACAATTGGCGCGAACTAGAGACCAAATTGATTGTCTAGCATACTCTTCGGGCACAACTTGAGCTTGACCAATTTCCTTTTCAGTTCTAGAAAATACCAAATGCGCTGGAGATAACTGCTTTTCAATTTTGTCCAAACCGTGCCTTATTACCTTCAATTCTTCAAAAAAAGTCCGTTTCTGCAACCCAAAACGGCAGATGTCTTCCACCACTCTAATTCCCTCTTTTGCCCTAACAATATTAGCATCTATCAATGCAAAATCTCTATTCATAAAAATTGCCTAAACATCCCTATTATGTTATCATATTTTTATATTTTGTCCATATGGAAACCATTATTGCCTCTGGGCCAGTCATTATAGAAAACGGAAAAGTTTTACTGGATAAAGAACAAAAAGACTACGGTATAACTCCTTGGTTTTTTCCTGGTGGTCGATTGAATAGCCCTAACGAAAATATAGAAAATGCTTGTCGACGAGAAGTAAAAGAAGAATTAGGAATAGACATAAAAATTATTAAACAATTAAAAACACTGGAAAAAATAATGCCAGACAACAAAAAAAGTATTTTACATCATTTTCTAGCCGAAAGAATCGGTGAAATTACTATGGGCGATGATGTAATAGAATATGGTTGGTTTGATATCAATAATTTGCCGCCTGATTGTTCTTTCAACGTCTACGAAATTATCAGAAGCCTAAAAATATGAAATTTTATTTATATCTTTTTTGTGTAGCGATACTTGATTTGATTGGTATGCTCTCGGCAAAATATTTTAGCCTAAAAAATAATTACTCTTACATTATTATTGCTGTTTTGTGCTTTGCAGCTGCCGCAGTATTTATTTCCTTATTATTAAGATATCAAACTACACCGATAATAAATATGCTCTGGGTGTCTGTCTCCACAGTTTTAGTAACAATTTTCAGTTATTTCCTATTTAAAGAAACTTTAAGTATAATACAAGTAACGGGCATGTTTATTGCTTTAATTGGTGTAATAATGCTTGAATGGAAATAAACAG
>CAILTG010000095.1 GCA_903837125.1 Candidatus Magasanikiibacteriota bacterium
AATTTGATAAATTATTTATCATTTTTAGTATAAACGACTATTTTTATACTTATCTTTTAGTCGTGGGTATTTTTCCACAATTTTTTTAGGAATCATAACGAATTCGCTTGTCCCATTATCCTTTCCCTGACCTATGCCATGCAAACGATTATAGTCGCTTCTTCTGGATAAATCGAGGAATAAAGACCAAGCGAGCTTAGCCACGTCCTGTAATTCGACTCGATAGCTACCGGTAATATTTTTAGCACGGGTAATCTGTGGCTGATCAACGGTAATTTCAGAATCGAAACTGCTGTCAAACATTCGAAACGGTTCTTTGATCCCTGGAATCATTATACTTTTGAAACAATAATAATTCATCACACTAACCGTCAAAGAAACCGGCGCTTCTTTTTTGTCAATTTTAAGCTCCTTTTTATAGATTTTTTGTACAAACTCCGTGCATTCTTGGTAACTATGCCCAAATACAAATATTTCCATAGTTAGGATTATCGTTATAAGAAGCACAAAAAGTGTCAAACCCAAAAGTAACCATTTAAACCATCCCCGAGATTTCTTTACCCGCTCAATTGGCGGAGTAGGCGGCGGTTCAGGAGAGAAATTATTCCCAGAATTCTGATCGACACCCGGCGAAGGTTCAGTATTATTAGTATTAATACTAGGCCCTTCTTTTATCTCTGAATTAAGATTGTCAGTGCCTTCACTAACTACTTCAAATTCAGCATCTTCGGCTTTGTTGGTTTCATCAGCTGTTTTAGCCATTGTTTTATTCCTTTTTAAATATACGTAAAATTATATGTTTGATGATATTAATGCATTTTTTTATAAAAAAGTCAAGGGTAATAAAAAAGACAAGTTTTTGCTTGTCTTTTGGGTTATTTTAAGTTAGTTATTGGCGCAATTATGATCCCTTGATTGTCATTAGCCATAATGATTTTTTCAAACAATATTTTATTTTCCGTTTGAATACTAATATGGCTTTTGGCGATTTCCTTTTGTGTTTGAACAAAATTCACCAAAACCACATAACTATAGAAGGCACATAAACCAAAAAATATATAAAGTAATATTTGATGATAATGTCTTACTGCTCGTGGTATTTCTTCTTTTGATTTGGTTGTTAAATCCGGAGAAGAAACGCTAGTATCCTGTTCTGCTTGATTTACCATTGTATTTTCCTCTTAATGTACGAAGTTTAATTTGTGCTTATATTAACTCAATTATTGCTAAAAAAGTCAAGGGTAATAAAAAAGACCAGTATTTCACTAGGTCTTTATTAAAAATATGCAATTAATTACTTAAATTTTTAAATCGATTTTTAATTTATCTAAATAAAAATTTTGCGCTTCAGTTTTATCAGGCATGTCATTGAGTTCATTGTACCTGTCAACAAGTTTATTGTACAATGGCTTCAGACCATTTGTCCTGTGTGTTATGACATCATCCCAACATTCCTTGTGAAGATAAAGTTCACCACATTCTTTTTTTGTTTTATCACCATATGCCACGGTGAGATTACATTTTTCACAAGAATGCTTTGGTATAGTTGGCACCACGACCTTCAACTTAGCTGGAATTTCTGGCTTAGTTTTTGGACGTCCTTTTTTCCTTTGTGCAATTACTACAGTTTCTTCGTTTACTAATACTTCGCTTGCGTGAATAATTAAGCCATCATTCATGATTAAATCCCCCGATTCGTTAAAAAAAACATTAAAATATATCTCAAATTTTGAAACAACTGATTTTAGTATACGACAAATGAGTGTATTTGTCAATAGAATTTTTTTACTTAAAACTAGCCTTTTCTGAAGACTATTTTGCCGACTGGTTGGCGATTATGGCCTGTTTTGGCTTTAAAGTCCTCATCTGCCTCTTTGGTCACTAAATAGACTATTTCTTGGCCATCTTTGAGGGCTAGGAGGCCTGTGGTGCCCTCTGGTAGGTCAAACCAGACCTTCTTCTCTACACCGCTGTCAATGTCTAATAGGACTGGTTTAGGGTTCGTTCGCTCCCATTTCCCTTCCCTAATTGACTCTCTTTTAGCCCAGGCTGTCTGGGGAAGATTTAAATGTTCATCTTTATTGCCCCATTGAACTAGTTTAGTGCCGGTTTTGGTAACTATTGGCAAAAAGGCATTTGGTTGCCAAAAAAACTGCTGGGCATGACCAGCTATTTTGACAGCACGAATCTGAGCCGGAGTATAAAATTTCTCCAACTCCCCTTCGCTAAGATTTCTAGTTTTAAAGCCAACACCAGAGCACATTGATTTAGTTAAAAGTTTGTAAAG
>CAILTG010000096.1 GCA_903837125.1 Candidatus Magasanikiibacteriota bacterium
AAATAAATAATCTAAAAAAAGGTGATGTAGTCGGGGTAATTGCTCCATCACGTCCGATCTATAATATTAAAAAAGAAATTGAGAAGGGTATTACTGAAATTGAAAAACTTGGTTTTATCGTGAAAAGAAGTAAGAATCTAGATAAGCAAATGTTTTATTCGGCTGGGACCGCGAAAGAACGACTATCCGATATTCATGAAATGTTTTCTGATAAAAAAATTAAAGCTATTATTTGCGCTACTGGTGGCTCTAGTTCTAATCAGTTGATAGAACATTTAGATTTTAATTTAATTAAGAAAAATCCAAAAATATTTCTGGGATATAGTGATATTACTGCCTTATTACTTCCAATTTATAAAAAAAACTGATATCCCAACATTTTATGGTCCTACAGTTAATGGCTTTGCCGACTTAACGGATGGAGCTAAGAAGTTTACCGTAGATTTATTTGAAGGAAAAAGTGAAACTATAAATTATCCAGAGCCATATAGAATTTTACGAAATGGCAAGGCTCAAGGTAAATTGGTTGGTGGAGTATTGGCTGTGTTCAATAGTTTATTAGCCACGCCATATATGCCAGATTTAAAAAGAAAAATTCTTTTTTGGGAAGATGTCGGCACCAGTCCGGCTTTGATAGATTTTTCTCTGCAGGAATTAAAGCTAGCTGGAGCGTTCAGTAAGATAAATGGTATGATAATTGGACATTTGCACAACTGTACGGATAAAAAATATCCGCGAGACAATCGTTCTATTGATGAGATTATATTAGAACGAACTAAAGGTTTTGATTTTCCAATTATTAAGGTTGATTATTTTGGCCATAATGTTAAAATTTTTTAATGATTCCGATTGGAGCAGAAGCAATCATAGATACAAATAAGAAGCTTTTTTCCGTTAATTTATATGGGAAAAGTGGGATAGTTAAATAATATCAATGTCTACTTCAAATACCCCCACTTTTTAAGCTTTGGTAAATCTTCCTTTTCAAACCTTTCGCCGATGTCGTCACGATAAAAGACTTTTGGGATGATTATTTTTCGGGCGATTTTTAGGCTGTTTTCTCTGGCTTCAGAAATTGTTTTCCCGGTTCCGGTTGTGTAAGCGATATACCCATCATCATTAGAGATATAATACATTCCGTCACCACGTCCACCTTTGCGGTATGATACTTCTTCGAGGGCAACACATTTAAACTCTTCTTTCGATAAGTTATCAAAGAAAATATTAACTCCATACAAAGTGTCTTTGTGGTTTCGTTTACCATATGGGAACGGTGGAGTAGCAAGCAAGTTTACGACTCCATATTCTTTTTTAACTTTCAAATCATAGTCCTCACCTTTAGCTATAGCCATCATAAATTCACCCCACTTGGAATTATGTAGAGCACTGTGCAAATGAATAATCGGTGTTCCAAGACGTGAAGTAGCTTCCAATGGGAATACTCCGTCTTTATTAACGATACAATTTACTTCGAAATCTCCACGAAAATCGATTTTCTGTAAATATGGTTTCATCTTTTCTAGAACTTCGACAAACAACTTATTCTTTTCATCGTTTTCATACCAAGCCAAAGTTCCCATTTCGGTTGTGACTGGACCAACATCACCAGAAAACATTCTGGTATGCTCAACATTAATTTCAATCGGTCCAACCCAATTTTTACCATTAAAATATCTTCCAACTCCAATTTCAACCCCAATAATTTTTTTATGAAGAGAAACTTTACAACCATCATTAATATATGGATTGTAAAAATAATTTCGTAAGACACTCAAAGTATCTCGTCCATCAGGTAG
>CAILTG010000097.1 GCA_903837125.1 Candidatus Magasanikiibacteriota bacterium
CCAGTCTCGTGATTTTAGTAAACCTCTAACACGCTCCTCAAAAACACTATCAGTTAAATCTGGAAAAATTTCATCAATTTGATTTGGTTTAAAAGTTTCTCTCAAATAAATTTCATTCTCATTTGTCAATTCAACATTAATTCCTAAGGCTTTAAGTTTATTATAAGCATTCACTGCAGATTCGTTATGCAAATATTTCATATAAAAAATTAGTTCCGAACCTAATTCATTTCCCTTCCTTTTTATTTCCACATCCCTATGCATTGGACCTGCATCTCCTAAAGTATCAATAATAGTTTCCAAACTAATCGGGCAATATTTGCCATTGCCAACTTCTTTGCTTAAGGTATCGCCAAAAAATGGTCTCATAGTAAAAATTAATTAATAATTTCTTTCCCTAAATATTTCACCAACACTTCTGGTACTTTAATACTGCCATCGGCTTGTTGATAATTCTCAACTACTGCCAAAGGAAAACGACTTAAGACTACTGCTGTGCCATTTAAAGTGTGAACATATTCGTTTGATCCGTCAGCTTTTTTGTATTTTATATTTAATCTTCTAGCCTGATAATCTGTGCAATTAGAAGTTGAAGTAATTTCACCGTAATCATTTTTCATGGTCATCCAAGCTTCTATGTCATATTTTTTGTAGGCTGGGCCACCAAGGTCTCCACTTGCAATATCAATAACACGATACGGAATTTTGAGACCATTCACAATCTCTTTTTCAATATTTAAAATTTCCTGGTGATATTTTTCACCATCCTCAGGCTTACAATAAATAAATATTTCTAATTTGGTAAATTGATGTACACGATAAAGGCCTTTAGACTCCTTTCCATAAGCACCTGCCTCAGTTCTAAAACAATGGGACAAGGCAACATATTTTTTTGGACCTTCAACTAAATCTAAAACTTCGTTGGCATGATATCCGCCCATGGTTATTTCTGCCGTACCCACAAGAGATAAATCAGTATTTTCTACACTGTAAATGTTTGTTTCTGCGCCCCTGGGATTAAATCCTATACCCTCTAGAATCTCATTTTTGGCCAAATCAGGGGTTTCTACTAGAGTATAGCCATATTTACTTACCACCTCTATTCCGTAGTTAATTAAGGCCATATTTAGCCGTACTAGATCATTTTTTAGGAAATAAAATTTAGTTCCAGCCACTTTAGCCCCACGTTCAAAATCAATCAAATCCAGATTGGTTAACAGAGTTTCGTGGTCCTTAGCCTTAAAATCAAATTCTGGTGGTTTACCACTGGTATAAATAGTATTAAAATCATCTTCTTTACCAATTGGAGAAGTAGGATGGGTCAAATTTGGCACTTGCTTTAGTAAATCAAAATATACTTTTTCAATTGATTCAAGTTCAATTTCTAGAGATTTAATCCCCTCTCCTACCAATCGCATTTTACCAATCTCTTCTTCTGTTGGTTTATTTTTTGATCTTTCATTTCTTGATGCTCTAAGATCTTCAATTCTTTTAAGCATCCCCCTTCTTTTTTCATCCAATTCCAATAACTTATCAACATCAACTTTAACATATCTGTTTTTACAGTTTTCTTTTACCAATTCTTTGTTTTCACGAATAAATTTTATATCTAACATAGGTTTTTAAGTAAATTCTTTTAAAATATCAACAGTAATTTTTTTAACATCTCTAATTAATTCCGGACTAAATACTTTTATGTCCGATGTTTGTTCTTCTGCTTCTCTTTTTGTTAGAATATAAAGTCTTTCAATTTCGCTGTCAAATACACCCTTTAACAATTTAGAAGCCATAGTTAGATACATAAAACGTACAGAAATGGAATCTACTGCTTTTAAACCAGAAGTAATCAATTCACCAGATAAATTTTTAACAATCAAATCTTTATTTTGTTCTTGAGTAGGGCGTCTAACTGTCTCTGCTGGGTTTCGTCTTCTCATAAATTATAATCTTTAATAATTTGTTCTAATTCTGGCATAATTATTTTTAACAGCTGATGATTCTCACCAACAAATTTGTATTTAGAGTTATCCCCTGGCTTTAGCCATTTCATATCCAAAACTTCAGCATCATTGAATTTGCCAGTGCCACCAATAATTTTGCACACAAAAGGTATTAAATACACTTGATATTTAAATGAAGGATATTGTTGTTCGCGCACGTAAATATGTTGTAATTGTTTAACTGGTTTTATTTTATAGCCTGTTTCTTCATAAACTTCACGAATCAAGTTTTGTTCTATAGATTCTCCAAATTCCACTGAACCGCCGGGGAATTCCCAACGTTCATGAAATTCCGGACGATGTGGATCATTACGTTTACTCAACAACATCAAACCATTTTTAATAATTATGCCGATCGGCACTACAATATGCTTAGCGCCAAATTGATTCTGTAAATAATATTTTAAACTGCTCAAAGCCTTGCCACGATGCGAACAAGAATTTTTTTCTTGTAAAGTCATTTCTGTGTAAAGTTTCTTTTTTTCATTAACATAAAAAATTGTATCATAGCCAAAACCATTGGTTAGTTTTGTTTCATTTTCTACAATTTTTCCTCGGGTTTCACCAATAGTAATATGGGTTGATTTGTCTGTTGGATTATAAAATGCCAAAGCACATGCAAAAGTGGCGCCACGTTTGGATGTGGAAATATTTTGTAACTTTTCTAAAATAACTTTATTTCTGGCATCACCATCATTAGCACTTCTGGCACATTGTACACCAGGCCAACCATTCAAGGCAGTTACAAATATAGCTGTATCATCAGCAATTGTTATTAAACCTGTTTTGTCAGCATAATATTTAGCTTTTAAAATTGCATTATCTTCTATGGTGTTTTCATTTTCTTCCGGTTCTTTAATTCTTTTTTTTAAATCTGCTAATGATAAAAATTCAAAGGGCAAATCTCCTAAAAAAGATTTCATTTCCTTAAATTTATCAAAATTAGTTGTAGCTATTAGAATCTTCATACCATTTTTTCTATATATTTTCTAATTTTTTTACTCTTATATTTTTCTTTGTTATAAGAGGGAATTCTGACAATTTTAATATTTAAGCCAAATCCTGTAATAGCTTCCTCAAGTTTATCTACATAAACTTTTTGATCATAACCTAGAGCAATTATCTCGGGCTGAACTTCATTAATTACTTGATAAGGATCGTTTAAATATCCTAAACGCACTTCATCAATTAATCTTAAATAACTTAATATTTCTTTTCGTTCTTCTTCTTTGTGCACCGGACCGTAGCCTTTTATTTTTTCTACATTTATATCTCGTGCCACGGATACCACCAAATAATCCCCATATTCACGCGCTTTTTTAAACAAATGAATATGCCCCATGTGTAAAATATCAAATGTACCAAATAATAAGACTTTTTTCATATATAAACTAAATTTCTTACTCTGCCTTGATTACAGGTTTCATTAATGGAAAAATAACACATTCTCTAATAGGCTTATTTTCTAAAAATGAAAATAATCTTTCGGAAAATCCAAAACCACAGGTAGGTGGCATGCCGTGTTCCAGTGCTTCTACAAAATCATAATCATGCATTTGTGCTTCACTATCCCCTGCTTTGCGCATTGCTGCTTGTTCTTTAAAACGTTCTGCTTGATCAATTGGGTCATTTAGTTCGGAATAACCGTTGCCAAGTTCAGAACCACCAATAATGGGTTGAAAGCGTTGAGTTAATTCCGGATTGCCATCATTTCGTTTGGCCAAAGGAGAAACCGCCACTGGCACATTAATTAAAAAGCCTGGCCCTTTGAGTGCTCGACGACAATGTTTCCACAAAGCATCAATTAGGCTACTTTTACCTTCCTGTTCATCGTATTCCATTTTAACTTCAGTCAATTTCTTTTTTAATTCTTTTTCAGTCACTTTTAAAACATCTAAACCAGTTTTTTCTTTAATAATACTAACATAATCATAGCGCTCCCATTTTTGACCTAAATCGATTTCACCAAAATTACCAATGATAAATTTTAAAGTACCATAAGTATCAAAAGCCACATGTTTAATCATCCGTTCTACTAATTCCATACCCATATTGTAATCAGCATAGGCCCAATAAAATTCCATTTGTGTGTAATCCTGTAAATGCTCACGACTCATGCCTTCATTACGAAACTGTCTTCCAATTTCAAAAGTTTTTTCAAAACCAGCAACCATTAATCTTTTTTGCCACAGTTCACCCATAGAAATTCTCAAATAGACATCAATACCCAAAGTATTATGGTGAGTTACAAATGGTGTGGCACTGGCTCCGCCAGCAGTGGCTTCTAAAGCTGGAGTTTCCACTTCTAAAAATCCCTCTTTTAATAAAAATTGACGTGTACTATTCCAAAATTTACTTTTTCTTACAAAAATTTCCTTAACTTCCGGATTCATAATCATTTCCAAATATCTTTTGCGTAAACGTATTTCTTCATCCTGAAGCCCGTGAAATTTATCGGCTAAAGGCAATATTGCTTTGGTAAGCAAAGTCCAAACTTTAACCAAAATAGAAGGTTCTCCTTTATGTGTGGTAAAACGTTCACCCTCAACCGAAATAATATCCCCTGAGTCAATCTTTTTAATAAATAAATTATAATTTTCCTTACCTAAATCATCCTGCTTGAAGGCAATTTGCATTTTACCACTATCATCTTGTAAATGACAAAAAGTTAATTTACCCATTTCACGCATGGTCATTAGACGTCCGGCAACACAAACTTTTTCACCATCTTTTTTGGCTAAAGCCTGAACTAAACTAAATTCTTTTTTAGATTTTGCGGGATAAGGGTTGATACCCAACGTTTTTAGTTCCTCAAGTTTTTTTAATCTAACTTTTCTCTCGTCGTTTACATTTAGTTCATTAACCATATTTAATATTTTTATATTAGTTATTTAATGTCTAATATCTTATACTCCAACTCTCCTGCTGGCACAGTAATTTTAATTTTATCACCCTTTTTTTTACCCAAAAAAGCGTTGCCTAAAGGAGATTCATTGGAAATTTTTCCTTTCAAGGGATTAGCCTCTTGCGGACCAACAATTATGTACTCCTTTTCTAAATCTTTAATCAAAACCTTGATAGTGGAACCAATAGTAACTACATCACCTTTTCCAGAAATAGCAATTATTTCTGAATTATCAATAATTTTATTTAGTTCCCCCACCCGACTTTTGGCCCAAGCCATATCTTCACGCGCGGTTTGGTACTCAGCGTTTTCTGACAAATCACCCATTTGTTTAGCTTCATCTATTCTTTTAGCTAAAGCGGTAATTTTTTCCTCTTTAAGTTGCTTTAATTCAGCATTAAGTTCATTAAGCTTGTCTTGAGACATGTATTGTGTTTGAACGGTCATATGTTTAGAAGCGGATTTTCGCGAATAATGACGCGGATCTACGCTGATACTAATTAAAAAACTAACCGCTCTAAGCGGATAAATACAGTATAACAGAGCTAAAATGGATTGTAAACAAAAAAATAATAACTGTGGATATCTCTTATTTTAGCCAAAACTTAAACCATAATCTGTGTAATATCACTCAGCTCATTGTATCGGATTATGTGTATTTTGTATCGTGTTTCTGTATGCCCACCACCATTTATAAAAATCATTGGCAATTGGAACCGAAATAGTACTGCCTTCCACTCCTTCTTCAACCATAATGGTAACTACAATTTCTGGTTTGTCATATGGTGCAAATGAAGTAAACCAGGCATGATTATCTTTTTTACTACTCCACTGTGCTGTTCCTGTTTTACCAGCAGCAGCAAATGGCAAATCTAGCAATCGTCTGCAAGATCCCAAAGTTACACAATCCCTCATACCCCAACGTACAGTATCCAAATTTTTTGAATCAATAAAATTTTTATTAATAATTTCCGGTAATTTAATTGTTTCTTGTTTATTAATTGAATCAATGGTTGAGTGAACCACATGCGGACGATAAACTATACCACCATTTGCCACAGTGGCTGTCATGCTGGCAATTTGTAAGGGTGAAACCAATAAATTACCTTGACCAATAGAAAGATTATAAGTATCACCAACATACCACTGTTCATGTAAGGTGTTTAATTTCCATTCTTTTGAAGGTAAAAAACCACTTTCTTCAGCAGTTAAATCAATTCCTAATTTTTTCCCAAAACCAAACTGACTTAAACCAGCCATCATTTTTTCTACTCCCAAACCAACAAAATTTCCATAACCTCCTCCAATATAATAAAAAAAAGTATTTACTGATAAAGCCAGGGCCTTGCGTACATTTGTTAAACCATGTCCTCCAGCTAACCAATCGGGAAAAAACCATTGCCCAACTTTTAAACCACCTGTGCTTAGAAAACTAGTATTGGGTGTTATTATATTATCCTGCAAAGCAATAGCAGCAATAGCTGGCTTAATAGTAGAACCAGAAGGAAAACTACCAGCGATGGCGCGATTAAATAAAGGGCTGTCAACATTTTGTAAATATGCCTGGTATTCCGCTTGACTGATTCCACCGGAAAACTGGTTATCATTAAAAGCAGGCCAAGAAACTAAAGCCAATATCTCACCATTATTAGGATCCATGACAATGCCGGAGGCTCGGGATTTATTACTAGACTTCAAATAACTTTTAATAATCTCTTCCAATTTGTTTTGTAAGTTTACATCAATTGATAATTTTAAATGATTTCCCGGAATTGGCGCATTTTCTGCCAAAACATTGTGTTCTTTATTTTGAGCGTCAACTTCAATTCTCCTTTGTCCATAAATTCCCCGCAAAGTTTGTTCATAAGTTTTTTCTACACCTGTTTTACCAATATTATCCGCAGGTACATAACCTTTTTGATATAGATTCTGTAATTCTTCCTTATTTAATTTTCCTTCATATCCCAATACATGTGCTAAACTAAAGGGCATTGTGGAACTAGAATTATTATCAATTTCTGAATTGTTACTCAAATATAAGCGCCGACTTCCACTTTGGATTTCAATTCCTGGTAAATTAGGAGCTTCAATTTGGATTAGTAAGGCTGTATTGTAATCCAAATTTTCCTTAATAACCACTGATTCATAACTATAATCCTTGTACTCTTCCAAAATTTTTCCAATATCAGCGACTGACTGATTTGTTAATTCTGCTAAACGGTTCACTACTGCAGCTCTTTCTTGTTTGGTTCTAGGCAGATCTTGCGGAATTATTGCTAAATAAAAATTAGGAATGTTTTTAACAAGTGATAATCCATTACGATCAAAAATTAATCCCCTTTCTGCAGGAATAGGTATTATCCTTTGACGATTATTAAGAGCCATTGTTTCATAAATACTGCCTTTAATTACCTGCAAATAAAAAATTCTACCAGTAATTATTAAAAAAATAAATAAAATAAAACCCAAAAAGAATTTTGCCTTTTTAAAAGTAAAATTTGAACCTAAGTATGTTGAACTAGTAGGCAGGGCAGGCTGTTTGCCAGCCTTTTTTTCAAAAATTACACTCTCTTCTACCCAATCTGTTTTAAATTTCCCTTTAAGATTACTAGAAAAATCAAATCCCTTGGCCATACCAAATAAATCATTTTTCTTTTCTTCAACCATAAATTAATTAAACGTACTTTTAGTTAAATTAACATTTGTTTTTTATTAAATGGAGAAATAATTAAATATAATAAACCTACTGTTAAAGTTGTAAATAATAACTCCCAAAAAATCATGGGAAAAATTAATTGCCAAGGAATAGAGATTTTGGGAAAGAAAAAACTAGCTAAAAAAAGTAAGACTAAATATAGAAAACGATAACAACTTAAAGTAAAAAAAGTTAAGCCAATTGCTGCGTACCAGGAACGATCAGTAAACACTAGTTGATAAAACCAGTAACCAATTAAAACGCTAATGGTTGAAGAAAATAAAATTATGCCAAATGGCGTAGTGGCATAAAGTTCAATGAAAAAATTGGTAAAAAAGGCTATCCAAACAACTGTACCATCCTTTTTCCAAAGCAATATTAACAAAAGCACAGCCAACATTATATTTAATTTTGAAAAGGGATAAGGAAGTAAATAAGAGAAACCTATATGAAGTACAGCCAACAAAATAATTCCTCCAGTTACTTTTATAAATCTTATTAAATTGGCCATACCAGTTTACTGATTGAAAGTAATAATGTTTACCAAAGTTAATTTATTTAAATCTTCAAGTGGGGTTAAAATTGCTTCCTGAAAAGGTTGAAAAGTTTGTTTTTCCACTGCTTGAACGGTACCCAAAAACAATCCTCGAGGAATTTCTGGCTGTAAACCAGAAGTTGCAATCATCTCACCCACATTAACACTTTCATTTTGAGGAATTAATTTCATTCTTATACTAATTCCATAACCACCTTCAACCATACCGGTGCTTTTATCTTGGTTAATGACAATGGCCGCTAATCGACTTTGATTATCATTAATTAAGCGAACCACGGACTCATTTTTTTCTGCTTTTACTATTTGTCCAATTAGAGCCCCTCTTCCAGTAATTACTGGTTGTCCCACTTTCACCCCATCACTTACTCCACGATTAAGAACTAAAGTACTCTCCAAAGGATCAATATTTTTGCCTATTACCTCAGCACCAAGATAATTAAAAGTTTTTTTATTTAGATAATTCAATTGGCTTCTTAACTCTACATTTTCTTGTTCCAATAAAGAAATTTTGCTTAAATCAATCTTATTATTCAAATTTTCTTCTTTTACTCTTTGATAAGCATTTCTTAAATCATCAAGAGAATTAAAATTTTCATTATTATTATTAATTTTTACACTCAGATTATACATTAGACGAGAACCGGGTTTAATAATAACTCTTAAAAAATTTTCCACTGGATTTAGCCAACCCAAATAATGTAAAGCTATTACCAAGATTACAATAAATGAAATACTAAAAAAAGTCTTCTGACGATTTAAAACTTGCATACCTAAATAATGTGAGACAAACCTTATTGAAGTTAGTTTCTAATTTCCCTGGCTGATGGTAAGGTAATCTCTTTAAGAAGATTATGATCCTCCAATAAAATACCAGTACCACGTACTACCGCAGTTAAAGGATCATCAGCTATTCTTACTGGTATTTCTGCAGCCTCAGCAATCACTTTGTCTAGTCCGCGAAGCAACGCACCACCACCAGTTAACAGCATTCCCCTTTCATGAATATCAGCCGTTAATTCTGGAGGAGTAACTTCCAAAGCGGTTTTAATTAATTCAACAATAGCATTAACTGACCTTTGTAAGGCCTCACGAATATGACTATCATTAACCATAATTTCCTTTGGCAAACCAGTTATCACGTCACGTCCACGCATAGGAAATTCCATTTTTTCTGACAATTCCATTGCCGAACCTATTTTTATTTTTATTTGCTCCGCATAGCTTTCACCAACAAACAAATTAAACACTTCACGGGCATATTGCATTATATTGCGGTTCATTTCATCTCCAGCTATGTTGATTGATTTCCAAGTTACCACACCACTTAAGGAAATTACTGCCACTTCCGTATTTCCACCGCCAATGTCAACAATCATATTTCCTACAGGATCCTGAATTGGCATACGCGAACCAATAGCCGCGGCCATAGGTTCTTGAACTACAAAAACTTGTCTGGCTCCAGCCGATAAAGTGGCATCTTCCACAGCTTTCCTTTCCACCTCGGTCACTTCTAAAGGTACACAAATTACTACTTTAGGCCTGTTTAAAAAGGTAAATTCCCCTTCATGTACTTTATCTATAAAATAGCGCAACATTTTTTCAGTTACTTCATAATCAGAAATAATACCATTAGTTAGCGGTCGAGTGACAGTAATGTGAGGTGGAGTTTTGCCAAGCATATTTTTGGCCTCATTGCCAACAGCTAAAATTTGCTCGGTCTTAATATTAATGGCCACTACTGATGGTTCATTAATAACTATTCCTTTGTCTTTTAAATATACCAAAGTATTAGCAGTACCTAGGTCAATGCCAATTTCTTTTGAAAATCTAGAAAATAATCTATTAAACATAATCCACTAATCTTTACACTAATTAACACTAAAAAATTTTGTAATTTCAACCATCTCTACTTTTCCGCTCTTTCTATTCTTAACCTCCACACTCCCTTGTTCCAAGGTTTTTGAACTGACAATATATCTAATCGGGATACCAATAAGGTCACTATCAGCAAATTTTTGTCCGGCTGAAGCATCACGATCATCGTAGAGAACTTCGATATTTTGTTTAATTAAATTATTGTAAATTTCATCTGCCTTTTTTTTATCATTTTCATCTTTGCATAAAGAAATTAAATGAATTTGAAATGGTGCTACAGCTTCAGGCCAAATAATACCTTTTTCATCATGATAAATTTCCACAATTGTTCCCATCACTCTGCCTGGACCAATACCATAACAACCCATAATTACCGTTTGCTGTTTGCCATTTTCATCAGTAAATTTTAATCCTAAAGGTTCGGAAAATTTAGTACCTAAAGTAAAAATGTTTCCCACCTCTACTGCTTTTTCTTCAACTAATTCAGCTTTTTTAAGACCCAAACTATTTAAAACTTCGTCATTATACACTTCTTTGTTGATAGCAATTTTTTTATTTTTATCAACAAAAATGGTGTCTTCTCCAGCATTAGTTAAGGTTTGAAATTCATGGGAATACTTGGAAAATACACCACCAGAAGAAAAAGTTAAATAAGTTTGGGATCCTAAACCACAACGTTCAAATATTTTTAAATAAGCTTCTTTTGATTTTTCATAAAATTGTTCATGTTCTTCCTGTGACCGAGAAAATGAGTACAGATCTTTCATTAGAAATTCTCGAGCACGCATAATTCCGCTTTTGGCTCTAAGCTCATTTCTAAATTTAGTCTGTATTTGATAAGCATAAACTGGTAAATCTTTATAAGATTTAATATGATTTTTCATTATGGCGGTAAGTGGTTCTTCAGCAGTAAAAGCCAAACCAAGTACAGTTTTATTTTTGAGCTCTGTTTTAAACCAATTATCAACTACTTCGTCACTCCAACGATCAGTTTTTTCCCACAATTCCTGACTTTGTAAAGAGGTTAAAAATACCTCCTGACCGCCAATGGTATTGATTTCCTCTCTAATAATATTACAAATCTTATTTAACACTCTAAGCCCTAGTGGCAAATATGAATAAACACCAGCTAGTTCTTTATTAATAAATCCAGCTCTAAGCAAAAGCTGTGCATTTATAGTCACTTCATCCTTAGGTGAATCTTTGAAAGTTTTGGTAAATAATTGAGACTGGCGCATAGTGGCGAATGATTACAAGACTAAAAAAATGAAAGACTAAATAATTAAATATAAATCATTCAATCTTTAACTTCGAAATTAACATTTTTTGGTTTATTAGTTAATTTAAATATGAAAAATAAAAATGCTATTACTAATACGACCCCCACATTCCACCATCCCAAATATCCTTTACCCTGTAAATAAAGTAAGGCTGTTAAAAATATAGCCGATAAAAGAGCGTCTTGAAAACTTCTCTGCACATACTTAAACATTGGCTGATCAGATGTGGAAAAAAAACGACGAATTGTAAAAGCTATTATTGAAGACAAACCTAATAAAGCTAAAAAAATACTAGTATAAAAAAAAGTAAATCCCGTACCGGCATCAGTAAAGGGATCAATATTATAAATCACAAATCCCCCGGCCACAAAACAAAGCGCGGTGGCCAAAAACATGATAATTAAATACTGTTTTAGAGTCATAAAAACAGCTTATTTAGCTTGTTTATTTTACCTGATTTTTTGTTTTAAAGCAAGCTTGGTATTTTAGGTTAAATAGCGGATTCGATCAACTTCTTTTTTACCCAATTTTTGATTAATTTTATCCACAATTTCCTGCTGATGTAAGTGAATTTCTTGAGCGATCACCAAAGTTTGGCAAGTAATAGTTAAGGTGCGATTTTTTAAAAATAGAGGCTTAGCTAATTTAGCGTTTTTTTCTCCAAAAATTTCCTCTAAGGATACTTCAGCTAACCCAACTATTGGCCCTTTATCAATTGAGCCTGGGGAGGAAGTTAAATTATTATGATGTTTAGTAGTAATTTTATTGGGTGACATAAAACAAATAAGGTTACACTTTATATAGGTATATTTTACCATCTTTTGCTTGATATTGCCAATTGGGGAAAGTAAAGCTATAGGAAATTATTCGTGAGCCGGGTTTCATTTCCTGCATAATTTTTTGCTGTAATTGTTCCATTTTACCGGGAATAAAGTAAATAAACATTACATTTATTTCACCCAGATGATAATTCCAAAAGTTTATTCGTTTAAATTTAACATTTTTTGAACGTTTAAGAAAACATTTAAATTTTGACCAATAACATAATACCGGATTAATTTCTAATCCTAAACAAACAGCTCCGGTTTTGGCCGCGGCAAAAACAATTCTACCATCTCCAGAACCTAAATCAATCATTTTTTCACCTAATTTTAGATTGGATAATTCCAACATTTTTTGAACACTTTTGTTATTGGTGGGAACAAAAGGAGCACCTTTGAACATGGCATAAACAGAATAAATAGTAAAAATGAAAACAAAAAAACAAATAACTCCTAAAAACAAATAACTTATTAAAAACATAATAAAAATCTATAATTTTCTAAACTCACAAATGCCTTTAAAATCACAATAGGAACAAACATGATCACCTGGGGTGGCTGCAAAATCACCCAAGCTAATTTGTTCAATTATTTTTAATAATTTTTCTTGTAATTTTTGTAATTCCTCTGCTTCACCCACGAAGGATATTTTGATATTATCATTTAAATAAAAGAAACTTAATTTTCCTATTTTACCAATATTTCTATATTCAGGAAGTGCAATAACTGCCAATTGATAAATCAACAGTTGATCTTTATCATCGCCGGTAACTTTTTCCTTAGCTTTTCCGGTTTTATAATCAATAATTTCCAGTGTTCCATCACTTAATTTATCCACCCGATCAATTCTTCCTCTTACTGTATAATTTCCTATTTTAATTTTAAATCCGCTTTCTAGCGTACTGGGTACAGTCCAGTTATTTTCTTGTGCCGTATAAAAAACTTTCAAAATTTCCCGGCCTTTTTTATGATAATCTTCTTTTTGTTTAGCAGACTCATACCAATCATCAATCCAACATTCTTCGTATAATTTTAAAAGATCGGTTAAAACAGGAACTTTAATATTTGCAAGATTTACCACTTCAACCACAGCACCAAATAGTGAATCTTGTTTTGCTGAATTTAATTCTTGCACTTTTTGATAAAACTTCTGCAAAGTATTATGTATGGTTGAACCAAAACTGAAACTGGCACTACTTTTAGTTGGTAGCTTCAGTACATAAGCTAATTTGTATTGATAAGGACAACGCCCATACGAATTTATTTGCGAATATGAAAAGGTGTTTGGCAAATGAGCAATACCTGCTGATTTTGTTTCGTTTTTAGCATTTTGACCATTTGACAATTTATCAATTGATAAACTATTAATTTGCTTAATTGCTTTTGGTTCATAATCAAGCTCCGCTAAAAACCGACTCATTTTTTTCTTTCTCACCCCGCCATAATCATCGGCACTGGTTAAAAATAATTTTTCTTTAGCTCGAGTAATTGCCACATAAAACAATCTCCGCTCTTCTTCATAGTGATAATCCCCTTCTGGTAAGTGTTCTTTAATTAATGACAGTGGAATCTCAATTCCTTCGCCATGTTTACGTGTGGGAAATCTTTCTTCAACCAAATTGACCACAAAAACTTGACTAAATTCCAAACCTTTTGCACTATGAATTGTCATAATTTTTACCGACTGTTCTACATTTTCTAAAGCTTTAATCTTTCCTTCGTCCCCCGCCTCTAAGACATAATTAAGCTGCTCTAAAAATAGTGCCACATTTACGCCCGGTTGATTTGTTTCAAATTCAGAAACAAAATCTAAAAATTGCCGTAAAAAATAAATTTGTCTTATTAATTCACGGTTTCCTTGTTCTTCTTCATGAGCCAAATAAGTTAAATAACCGCTATCATTCAAAAAATTATATAAAATAACTGTTAATTTTTCTTTTCTGGCTTGTTTAACACCTTCATTAATTAAACCAAGTAATTTATCACAAATTTTAATACCTGCTGCACTTAAACCAAATTCCGTAGCGTGTTTTAAAGCTTCGTAATAAGAAACTGTTTTTTTCTTAGCCAAATAAGTTAATTTTTGTAAATCATTTTCGGAAAAATTTAAAAAAGAAAGCTGTAAAAGTCGATAAATAGAAGTAGATTCATGATAACTGTCAATAACTTTTAAAAAATTAATACAATCTAAAATAATTGGCTGTTTGTATAAACCCGCGGAAGCCAAATACTCATAAGGAATATTCTTTTTTGCTAGAGCATTAATAAACGGTTCGGCATGGCTATTGGCACGAACCAAAATGGCAATTTCAGATAATGCTACTGATTTATTTTCACAAATTTCACAGATTTTATTTACCACCCCCGCCACTTCTTCATCTAGTGTATTAAAATGTTTATACTCTACTTTTGACATTTTGTTTTCTACTTTGGACTTCAATCTTTTGTTAATATTCAACTTTACTTCCAATCTGTCTGGATTGTTGTTTTGAATTGATTTATAGGCTAAATCCAAAATTTCCTGTCCTGAACGATAATTTTCTGTAAGCACTATTTCTTTAGCACGCGGGTAGTCATCTTTAAAGCGTAAAATATTAGATACTGAAGCTCCGCGAAATGCATAGATTGATTGGTCATCATCACCCACTACAGTTAATTGTGATTTTTTTCCAACCAACAATCTTACCAACTGATATTGTGCCCAATTCACATCTTGAAATTCATCTATCAAAATATATCTGAATCTGTTTTGTAATGCCTGAAGAATATTGGGACGTTCTTTGAGAAGTTTAATCGTATAAAAAATTAGATCACCAAAATCAAGTGAGCCATTATCTAAAAGTAATTGGTTATAAACGTGGTAAGCATTGGCAATTTCAGTTAGACGCGGATAATCATTGTCCCATTGTTCCATTGAACCATTGTTATTTTTGGATTCTTCGGCATATTTTAAATAATCGGCAGGTGTAATCAACTCATCTTTGCATTTAGAAAAATGTTTAATCAATTCATGAATATGACGGGTGGGATTGCCTAAAGGACGGTAATAATCCAAACTAAATTTATCCAAATTTTTTCTAATCAAGAGCCAAGCGTCGGTGACAGTTAACAACTTAGACTTATTTGGTAAGCCGATATCCAAACCATACTGTTCTAAAATTTTCTGACAAAAAGAATGAAATGTGGATATCTGCATATCCACATAACCAGAGTCCACTATTTCATCAATTCTTTCCTGCATTTCATTGGCTGCCTTATCAGTAAAAGTGAGAGCTAAAATTTCTTCTGGTTTTGCCAGTTTACTGGCAATTAAATATGAAATTTTTTGGGTAATTACGGTAGTTTTTCCAGTTCCAGCACCAGCCACAATTAAAAGAGGGCCATCGGTATATTCAATGGCTTCTTGTTGGAATTTGTTTAAACTATATTTAGCCATTAAAATTATTTAACACTTAAAAGCAAACTATTTTTCATCATTTCAATCTGTTTAAAATATTTTTCATCTAATTTAAGATAATCAGGATTTTCAAAATCATCTTTTACTTTAGAAAAAGATATAGTCTCACCCAAAACATTAAAACCTAAATAGTGCAATATTGGCAATAAATTTTCAAACATTCGGACGCCCCCAAATCCTCCGCTTGAGACACTGCAAACAACCAATGGTTTATTTTTATATTCAGCTAGGGCTTTGTCTAACCAAATTTTTAATTCACCCGGATAGCCATGATTATATTCCGGAGCTACCAAAATAAAACCCTGAGCATTAACTACAATTTCTTTCCATTTTTTTACTTGTTCATTTTCAACCCAAGCTGGTACAGTTACTGAAGTAACAAAATCACGTACATCCAAAATTTCCGTTTTAAACTCAAACATTTTTACTTTTTCAAGTAAATACTCAGCTACTTTCTCCGACATTCTTCCTTCTCTGCCGGTTCCCAATAAAATTGGTATATATGGCTTTAACATAATTTTAAAGTTAAATCTATTAACAGTTTATCACTAATTAAGAGAAAAGAAAACAGCCCCACATTTGGGACTGTTTCCATGCTTCGGTTGCAATTAGCAACCACATCCTGGTCCATTCATATAATTAAATTATTAAGAATAATCCCCTCTCTATTAATATCATACTATTACAGTCTGAATTAAGCAAGACTACAACTGTGGATAACTTTATTCTATTGAATTCGCTTTTATAATAAAATTACTTACCGCAACCACACTCAGAATCTGCTGTTTCACTTTCACACTTGCAGCACGTTTGGCAGCAAGTACCCTCTCCACAGCATTTTTCTTCTTCTGTTATGTCCATCCCGCATTTTTGGCATTGCATATTTTATATAATTATATGATTTAATCATCACTCTTCATGATTATTATACACTATCCTATTTTTGATGCAAAGCCTGTGGGTATATTCATTCACAACTAAAAAAAAGACTGCCTTCCGGACAGTCTTAAAATTTTTTTTAATTTATTCCCTCTAATAACCACGCGTCACGAAGGGAATCATTGCTAGGGTTTCACGTTCAGGACCACAAAGCGTCCAGATTGGTGCCAAACGGCCATCCAATAAAGCTGCAGTGGCTGGCTCACCTCTTTTGTAAAGTCCTATAGCTTTTTTACGTAACACATTTATTCGATGAGCAATTACTGAAGGTATTTCTGGTACTACTTCATTTAAAAAATCAAAAAACTTTTCACTTTCCATTTTCAGCCAATCAATTTTTTGAAGTTCTTCACCCCAATTAGTTTCCTGTAATTTTTTTACCACCTCCGGACTAGGCATTTTTTTTAACCTTTCAAAGGCTAAAACTGCTACAGGATTATTTACATAAGCTTCAGCATCAACTTTAGGTACTCCTTCAAACAAATCTTGTTCCACTATACCTTTAGCTGGATACAGAGTTGCTAATAATTTAGCTTCACTTTTAGAAAACTTTTCCGAACGGCGAACACCTTGTACAATACCATGAGCCAAATCCACGTCTGTTGACAAAGTTGGCGAATCAGGGAATACATTAAAACCCCTAGCTCGATCAAATGGTCCATTTTCTCTTGAAGTAACAGCAATTACACTTTCATCATGATCACTATAGGGATATTTTTTTCTAGAACCATCTTTGTTAAAATTATGCAAATATCCACTATAAGTATTTGCCAAGACAATCATAACTCTTTGTTTTAATTCTCCCTGTTTTTCTTTTCCATAGACTCCAGGAAAAATTCGCAATATCTTGTCTCTGATAATTCTGGTAGCCTTACCGTCATCGGCCATTTCTTTTAGGCGAGTCCAAAACAAAATTGTACTTTCTTTATAATTAGAACGATAATCAATATCAAAATGATGTTTCTCAAATAAGTGCATCAAATCACCACTGTCTTCTTCCAAAAATGACTCAGTGGACAAAATTTTTCCTTCTTCGGCAAGATTATGTAAAATTTCATGTGAATAACCATGTTTTTTTACATTCTCATCTTCCAAACACTCATTTTTTTCTAATCCCATATACATAAAACCAGTATGAGGATCAAAAGAAGTTTGAACTGAAGCTACTCTTTTTTTACCATGATATTTTTGCATTACATAGTCTTCAATTGCTGCTTGAATAACTTTCTTTCTTTTCACTTCTGCCATTAAACCTGCATCTTCAGGTGAACCAGTTAAAGCTTCTTTTTTAACAATTTCTTTCCCGCCTGCAGCACAAGCCACATGGCTGTCATAAACTTCATTTATTACATCAACATTTTCAAAAACTCCATCTAATAAACTCGAAAACTCACCCTCATCCAAATAATCTGGCTGATTAGCATCCCTGTTTGGTACTACTTCTGGCAAATCTCCTGCTGGAGTTTTAATAGAATTTCCATGCAAACCCATGGTTAATTTTGTAATTATTCTGCCATCAATACATAAAACCCACTTAGGCAAATCAAGAGGAAAAAGACTTCTTTTTAATTCAATTATTTCTCTAATTTCTGGAGATTGGATATCTTTTAAACGTTCCTCTCGAGAATAAAAAAACTGCCAAAGTTTAAAATATAGTCCTGCTAATTTTTTTTTGGCTTCAGCCTCACCTGCTTGTTCATAAGTATCCTGATGCAACTTTACAATTGCCTCTAAATAATTATCAAGCTGTTTTTTTATACCTGGCTCAATTTCAGACATTTCATCTCTCAACGGTTCTAAAAGTTCAAGAAAACGAAGCCCCTGCTCGTGGGCATCAATTTGACGTGATGCATGAACTATACTCGGATCACTGGGTCCTGCGTCTCTCATATAATTTAAATTATTTACTAATATTAATTTTCTTATATTTCTTCCCCACTTTTATTCTATTCATTTCCCTATCAATTACAGCTTGCAAACGAGCATAATCAACATTTTCCTGGCCTTTAACTTTAGTCATTTCTTCTTCCGCACGTTTTCTAGCTTGTTCAGCACGATCAATATCAATTAAATCTACTCGTTCAGCATTATCAGCTAAAATAATTACTTCATTATTAGCTCGTACTTCCAAAAAACCACTGGAGATTGCCATAACATGTTCACCTTCATTATCTTTTATTTTTAATTCTCCTGCTTGCAAAATTGAAACTAATGGTATGTGATGTGGTAAAACAGTAATTTCACCGGTCGTTGTGGGAATAGAAACCTGAAAAATATCATTTTCATAAACAACTTTTTCTGGAGTGGCGATTTTAAAATGAATAGTATGGTTCATAATCTCGAGCCAAGCGAGAGATCCCTTTTCTGTGGGTTAAACTTCGCTTTAATTTAAAACATTAATTGCTGCATTGAAAAGGGATTCCTCACCTGTGGGTTCGGAATTAAACAACGTCGTCAATTCCACCAACCATATAAAATGCTTGTTCACCTTTTTCATCATGTTTACCTTCAAGAATTTCTCTAAATCCTCGAACGGTGTCAGCTAATTTTACATACTTACCATCACGACCAGTAAAGGCTTCAGCCACGAACATTGGTTGTGATAAAAACTTTTGTAATTTGCGGGCTCGAGATACAGTCAACTTGTCTTCGTCAGATAATTCTTCCATGCCAAGAATGGCAATAATATCTTGTAAATCTTTATATTTCTGTAAAACTCTTTGTACTTCACGAGCAGTATTATAATGATCTTCGCCTACAATTAATGGATCTAAAATTGTGGAAGAAGAATCCAAAGGATCTACAGCTGGGTAAATTCCAAGTTCAGATAGTGAACGAGATAATACCACAGTAGAATCCAAGTGTGCAAAAGTAGTAGCAGGAGCAGGATCAGTTAAATCGTCGGCTGGCACATAAACTGCCTGAACTGAAGTAATTGAACCTTTGGTAGTGGACGTAATGCGTTCTTGAAGTTGTCCCATTTCTGTTGCCAAAGTTGGTTGATAACCTACAGCGGAAGGCATACGACCAAGCAAAGCGGAAACTTCAGAACCAGCTTGAGTGAAACGGAAAATATTATCAATAAATAATAATAAATCTTTACCTTCTTCATCGCGAAAATATTCAGCCATGGCCAAAGCGGTCAAAGCCACGCGAGCACGGGCTCCTGGTGGTTCATTCATTTGTCCAAAAACTAAAGCAGTTTTTGCCAATACTCCAGAATCTTTCATTTCTTTGTATAAATCATTACCTTCACGTGTTCGTTCTCCTACACCAGCAAACATGGAATAACCACCGTGTTCTTGCGCAATATTGCGGATAAGTTCTTGAATCAAAACAGTCTTACCTACTCCGGCTCCACCAAACAAACCAATTTTTCCACCTTTTAAGAATGGGCAAAATAAATCTACTACTTTAATACCAGTTTCCAAAATTTCTGACTTGGTAGATTGATCTTTAAAACTTGGTGCTGGACGGTGAATAGGATATTTTTTAGTAGTTTTAGAAGGTCCTAATTCATCAATAGTATTACCAGTAACATCGTACATGCGACCCAAAGTTTCTGGTCCAACTGGTACAGAAATTGGCGCACCAGTGTCGGACACTTCATTGCCACGTTGTAAGCCATCAGTAGTACTCATAGCAATGGTACGCACAGTGTTACCACCCAAATGCTGTGAAACTTCCAATACCAAAACTTTACCATCTGGCATTTTGGTTTCCAAAGCAGAATAAATTTCTGGAAGTTTATCCGGAAAATTTACATCTACCACTACGCCGATAATTTGTGAAACGATTCCTTTATTCATAAAAAATAAGTTATTTTGTAATATTATGTTTTAAAATTTTTGAATCATCATAGTTTATAACTGAACAATTACTAACTTTCCCCAAACAACTAACTTCACCCATGTTTACACTACCATACCGTGTTAATGGATTAAATGGCAACCCAACGCAAGTACATCTTTTACAACTATATCTAATTAGTGACGAACCACACATACTCACAATTTTTGGAACAGCTAAATAAATACATATCGCAAAAAATATAACTAGAGCGATTGAAAAAATCAAATATTTTTTCATAATCATTCCAACGCCGCCGCACCACCTGCAATTTCGGCAATTTCTTGCGTAATACCAGCTTGGCGAGCTTTGTTAAATATTAAACTTAATTCTTTGATCATGTCACTAGCTGCGTCACTTGCGTTTCTCATTGCAAACATTCTGGCAGAATGTTCAGAAGCAGACGATTCTAACATTGCTTGAAATACTTGGGTTTCTACTAATCGGGGTAGAATTATTTCCAAAACAGAATCTTGAGTTGGTTCAAAAAGATAGTCGTCCAATTCTAAGTTATCAGTTTTTAGTTCAGAGTTTTTAGTTATAATTTCTTCTCCAAGATCAGAGATCATTTTTTCTAAATCAAACTGTGAAATTGGCAAAACTTGTCGTAATTTGGCAACTTGATTTATGGTAGATTTAAAATCTGTATAAGCCACAACCACTTTATCATAATTCTTTTTTTGATATTCTTCAATCACCATTGTACTAATCGGCAAAACATCATTAAGTTTTGGGGTATCGGAAAATTCGGAAAAACTAGCAATAAGGTGATAACCCATTCTTTTGGCAAAATCAGCGCCTTTTTTACCAATTCCAATAACATCCACCTCTACCTGTTCAGATGGCTCTAAAACGCCATTTTCTACTCTCTGACGGCTGATATTTTTAGGATCAACCAGTTGAGCAGCAGTTTTTTTGATAATATTGGCATTAAAACTTCCACAAAGTCCGCGATTAGAAGTAATCAAAATAATTAACAACTTTTTAACTTGTCTAACTTCCAACAGAGGAAATTGTTTTTTTTGTACTCCGGATAATTTTACGAGCAAATCCCAAGCCAGCGTAGCATAAGTACGAGTATTTACCGCTGCTTCAATTGCCTTACGCATTTTTACAGCAGAAATCATTTCCATAGCTCGAGTAATTTTT
The DNA here is from genome assembly GCA_903837125.1 of Candidatus Magasanikiibacteriota bacterium. GTDB lineage: Bacteria > Patescibacteriota > Patescibacteriia > Magasanikbacterales > UBA922 > CAILTG01. The sequence continues at coordinate 21,527 of CAILTG010000097.1, forward strand.
TTAGTCGAGCCGACAGATTTGATTCTACGTTTAATTGCTTTAGTATTTACGGGCATAGCTTAACAAAATACAATATATATGGAATAATATACAACTATTTGACGAATTCGCCACAAGCTTCTTTTAATTCTTTTTCAACTTCATCATCCCAAGTTCCTTTAGCAATCTTATCCAATAAAGATACTTTGGTTTTGTGTAAAAATTCCAAAAATTTCTTTTCAACTTCACGTACTTCTTTTACGGTAAATTTATTAAAGTATTCGTTACTTACAGCATAAATAACTGCCACCTGATCCTCTACTGCCATTGGTGAATACTGTGGTTGTTTTAATAATTCTGTCATGCGCTGACCTAATTCAATTTGTTTTTTGGTTTCTGGATCAAGATCTGATGACAAAGCGGCAAAAGCTTCCATTTCACGAAACTGAGCCATAGCTAACTTTAATTTTCCAGCAACTTTTTTCATTGGTTTTAATTGAGCAGAACCACCTACACGAGAAACCGAAATACCAACATTCAAAGCTGGACGAATACCGCGGTAAAACAAATCTGTTTCCAAGAAAATTTGACCATCAGTAATGGAAATAACGTTAGTGGGAATATAAGCAGTTACGTCGCCAGCTTGAGTTTCAATAATTGGCAAAGCAGTAATTGAACCACCACCATATTTTTCATTTAATTTGCAGGCACGTTCCAAAAGTCTGGAGTGTAAATAAAAAACATCGCCAGGATAAGCTTCACGTCCTGGTGGTCTTCTAAGTAACAAAGAAATTTCACGATAAGCCCAGGCTTGTTTGGTTAAATCATCATAAATAATCAACACATCTTCACCTTGATCAGCAAAATATTCTGCCATAGCCACACCAGCATATGGAGCAAAAAGTGACATTGAAGCAGGGTCAGAAGCCCCAGCAACTACTACGGTGGTATATTCCATAGCACCAGTTTCTTGTAATTTGGCAACAATGCGAGCAACTTTAGATTCTTTTTGTCCAATCGCTACATAAATACATTTCATGTCTTGGCCTTTTTGATTGATAATAGTATCAATGGCAATAGCAGTTTTACCAGTTTGGCGATCACCAATAATAAGTTCTCGTTGTCCACGTCCAATTGGAATCATGGCATCAATGGCTTTAATACCAGTTTGTACTGGTTCATGCACGCCTTCACGAGTCATTACGCCTGGAGCAATTTTTTCCACTGGATAAAATTTATCAGATTTTATTTCGCCTTTGCCATCAATTGGCTGTCCCAAAGCATTTACCACACGTCCAATCACATTTTTGCCAACTGGTACCGACAAAATTCGACCAGTACGCTTTACAGCATCACCTTCTTTAATCTGTTTAAAATCTCCCAAAATAACGGCACCAACAGTTTCTTCTTCCAAATTTAAGGCCACACCAAAGACTCCGCCAGTAAATTCCAACATTTCTTGATATTGGCATTTGGAAAGACCAGTCATGCGGGCAATGCCGTCGCCGACTTCAATCACCGTGCCAACTTCTTCAACTTCAACAGACTTTTCAAATTCGGCAATGTGTTTTTTTAGTTCTTCAACAATTTGGTTTGTAGACATACTTTTATAAAAATTTAATATTAATTCATTAAATTATTAAGTTGCATTTATACCCTGAGCAATCCAAGTCAAGGTTGATGTATTAAAAATCCATTTTCCTTCGAACGTATACAATTTTTCATTCCCAGATGAAAGCCAATTATAAGATATTTTAACCTCGCGAATTAACTTTTCCCCCAGTACACAACCATTAACATAATTATTAAACTCAATTTTTTCAATTATTCCACGATTATACTGTCCTTCAGAATTAGAAAATGGATACACAAATTCTGTATTTGTACTTGGGAACTCTTTTAATAGAGTTTTATTATTTTGTTTATCTAATTTATAATAATTGTACTCTTGTGACACAATTTTTGCGGGTGCATTATAGACTTTTAAAAGCATTACATATGGTGAATTGACAAGAATTAATTTCTCATCATACAACATGGTATTATCTGCAATTACCAAATAAGGTCGGTATTTTAATTGTAAATCAGTATTTGATATAGAATACAACCCAAAAGAAACAATAACAGCGACCAACGAAATAACCAACGAAATAATTGTTGCATTATTATTCTTAATAAAATTTAATATTAAATTAATCGACATAGGTAAAAACCAAACACAATAAATTAAACCTAAGAAAAAAATAAAAATATTATAGACACAAAAACCTTTGGCATCATACATTCATTAGTTGTTTTAACTTTTGTAATTGTTTTTTAATACTTCCATCAAAAATTTGATCTTCTGTTTTTATTTTCACTCCACCAAGCAAAGCAACGTCAATATCTTCAGTCATTTCAGTTTTCCCGCCAAAGGCTTTATCAATTAATTCCAGTGTATGTTTTTCCAATTTTCTGGCAGAAGTAACAGTCATTTCCACAATCCCCTCTTCTTTTTTAGAATATCTAATAAATTCAGTAATAATTTTATCAGCTTTTTTTAATTTATGATTTTGCACCAACACCAACACAAACTGCTTTAAAGCATTATGCAATTTTTCGCCTTTTAAATCTTTAATCGCTTCATACAAAGCTTTGGCGAATTGTTTGTTGGTGATTTTTTTCTTCATAATACTTAAACCGCTATTTATTCATTCCTTTTAATGATTCTTCAATCAACTCTTTATCTTTTTTGTCGTTCATTTTTTCATTTAAGATTTTTTCAACTACCGCCACCACTAAATTGGAAGTTTCTTCTTTGATTCCTCTCATTACTTCTTCTTTTTCATCTTGAATTTTTACTCTAGCTTGCATCACTAAAGTTTCAATCTCTTTTTTTGCTTTTACTTTCATCTCGGCCGATAATTGTTCCGCCTGAGTGTGTGATTTTTCAATAATCTTATTAGCTTCCACTTTTGCTTCGTCTATTCTCTCCTGAAATTTCTGCCCCGCCATAATTAAATTTGCATCAATTTCCTTGGCTTTATCCAAACTATCATCAATAATTTTCTTGCGTTCTGCTAATTTTTTAGTCAAAGGTTTTAAAATTAAAAACCACAAAATTACCGCAACAATAGCAAAGTTAATTAATTGAAAGACAAATAGTTGGGCGTTTAGGCCGAGCGAGGCAGCGACACTTTGGCCAGCAGGTGCTTCGGTTGTTGCTTCTTCTGAGGCGTGAACGGTTTGAATAAATGACATAAAATTTTAGATTTAGATTAAGATCAAGATTGAGGAATATTTCTTCAATCTTAGTCTTAGTCTTAATCTTTTATTGGGATAACATCAACTAACCGGACCAAAATTGATCCGGTCTAAAATGTTAGCTCAAAGTAAATACTACTACTAACGCATAAATAGCGATAGCTTCGGCAAAAGCGGCACCCAAAAGCATTGGGACGAACAATTTGTCGGCTGATTCTGGATTACGGCCGATTGATTCCATGGCTTTAGAAACGATTTTGCCAATAGCAAGGGCTGGAAAAAATCCACCTATTGCCATAGTTAAACCTTTTGCCAAGGCCAAGATTGATGCATGGTCCATACAATTTTACTTTAATATCATTTCCGTGGGACTTGTTTTTATAATTAAATTTGCCTCGTTTAATGATATCTATTGTAACAATACAATATACATGGAGCAACATACAATTTGTATTTTATTCCAGGTATTTTGTATTTTGATTATTAATGTTCTGTCGCCTCATGTTCTTCACCATGTGGAGCGTTACTCGCAACTGTTAAATATACAATTGTTAACATGGAAAATACCGCGGCTTGAATTAAACCTACCAATAATTCCAAAAGCATAAATGGTGCTGGGACTATTGCTGCCACCAAACCAGAAATTACTGAAATTAAAACTTCTCCAGCAAAAATATTACCAAATAACCGGAGGGACAGTGATAAAACTTTAGCTGCTTCAGAAACTATTTCAATTAAACCTACCGCAAATTCAATTATTGCTGTAAAAACCGCAATTGGTCCTTTTTTAAAACTTAAAAAGAAATTCTTAATTTGGACAAACTTGCCTAAATGCGTAAAAAAACCAACTGAAATAAATCCAAAAACATGTGAAGCAATTACTGAAACTAAGGCCATGGCCACAGTTAAATTTAAATCAGTGTTTGCAGGACGCAGTAACATGGAGTGTCCTAATTTAATACTACCAGTACCAGGCAGTAAACCTAACCAATTGGAAAGCAAAATAAAGAAAAACACTGAACCGACTATTGGTAAAAATTTTAAAGTTTTTTTTCTATCTCCGGTAACTTGGTCAAAATAAGCCATTAAAGCTTCCAAATAATATTCACAAGCATTTTGTAATTTTCCTGGACGCAAACTAACACTTTTTTTTATAAAAATTCCTAAAATTAAAAAAATAATTATCGCCAGCCAGGCGTTAATTATGGTGTTAGTTATAGCAAATCCACCTATGTGAAATAGAACGTCTGGTGCAAGTGTGGGAATGTGAATATTAACCATAATTACAAATTCACCTAATTGTCTAATTCACCTAATAAAATTCTCAATGTCAAATTTTTTGTTTGGTTATTTGTCATTTTATTAGAAATTAGGTGAATTAGGTGAATTAGAAATTTATAAACTGTTGTTTTATTATTTCGTATTTAATTCCTTATATTCTTTTCCGTATTCTTTCGCTTTTTTGTAAATAAGTTTGCCCGAAACCAACGCTGCCAAGACAAAAGCCAAAATTGTAAACCACGGACTCATGTTATATTTTTTATCTAACCACTGGCCAATCAGTACGAAAACGATTACCGGCACCGCAATACTTGCCCCAAAATCACCAGTAATCCGAAATCCCAATAACATGTTTTTTCTACTCTTGGGATCAGTTGGTAATAGTGACATATTGAATTTGTTAGCGCCACTATTCTACACGTTTTTTGAACCAAGGTCAAGAGTAATTTTTATTTGAGGTGTGAATAAACCCGGCTACACTAAAAAAGTTACGTCGGACAAGGTTGTAGCCTGGGTTGAGCAAAATAATGATGTATTAATAAATTAGTGTTATTTGTGTTTTTATTTGTGGAAAAAAAGCTTGACAAAAGCCTTATTTTGTGCTAAGGTCAGAATACGCGATTTCCGCGTGGTTGTGTGCCTTTCTTTCAGGGAGAATGTCCATGAAAAAGCCCCGAACCACCACCCCCCCCCGGACCCCGGAGCCGATCTTCAAGGGCACGTTCAAGTGTGCCGACGGCACCGTGGCTCTCGTCCTGGCGTTCGTGTCCAAGTACGCGACGCACAATGAGATGCCGGACAAAACGCAGGTCCTGCGGGCGATCAAGGAGGCGAGGTGCTCGATCGGTCCCTTGTCGGCCCAGAAGTTCCGTGACAACAGGGCGGCTGTCCCGTCCGACTTCTTCAAGGATGGGTTCCACTTCCCCGCCGCGTTGCGCGACGACGGAAGGTCGTGGACCCACCTGACCAAGCTGGACGGCCCGTGGGTGGAGCACGGCGGCGGACTCGGCGACGCGGTCCACAGCGGCGTGCTCTTCGTTCGATTCCTCGACGAGCTCGATGGGGAGGGCTGCGACCTCCTCGTCATCGACGAGAGAGATCCGGCGCTCGTCCTCGCCCCCATCGCCGACCCGTTGCCCGCGTCCGTCCCGACGTAGGCCCCGACCCCGCGACCTCAAGTCGCTCCACAGTACGCCTCCCGGCGTACGGCAGGTGTGGAGCGCGAGACGCGTTCCTGTTCTTTGTACCTGGGAGCTCCTGCCGCTCCCGACCATAATCATTTTAAAAGCTTGAAATGATTTAGAACAAAAAACCTTTGTAGAAATACGAGGGTTTTTTGTTTTTATGTCTCTTGACATTTCCCATTTTTTCCGCTACCCTAAATTCACGCGAAATTCCGCGTGGTTTTTTGGTATTCATCAGGAGGGTTCCATGAGAATCACGTTCAACGTGGAAGACGACAAGGGGCGGAAGGACGGCGAAAGGTTCGAAATCTTCGCCATCCAGATCAGGAACGAGTTCGGCGACCCGGACCTGAACAGGATTGTGCTCTGCCGCGACGAGGCGGAGTGCAGACGGGTCCTCGAGGCGCCTGTCGCCAAGGACACCCGCAACTGGGGCCTCCTGCCGGAGCAGTACAGCCTGCGCCCGGCGACCAAGCAGGAGATCCAGGCACTGACCCCCGATTCGAACCTCGGGACCGTGGTCTCGTGCTACCTGCTCAACGTGATGCTCGACTGGCCGTCCGAGCAGCAGGCAGGACACCACTTCATCAGGCACGTACGTCACCTCGCGGACGGGAGCGTCGTCCACGTGCCGGACCCCAAGCCGTACCTGGCGCCGTGGGTCGTCGCCGAGGCCCCGACGTCGACGAACCTGACGGAGGACCCGTACGACCGCGGTGCCTGGCAACCCGACCTCTAACAGGTTGCCTCCACAGTTCCCGCCTCACGGCGAGACGCAGGTGTGGAGCGCGACCAAGTCGTGTTCCATTCGTTCCTTGACGGGTTCCTGCACCCCGTCCATAATCATTTTAAAAGTTTGAAATGATTTAGAAAACAAAACCCACCAAATAAGGTGGGTTTTGTTTTAAAAAATAATAAATTTTAATTAAGATTAAGATTGTGTCTCGTTCTTAATCTTAATATTTTATCTTCGTAAACAATCGCAACGTATTCTCCAAAGTTATTTTTTGTATTTCTTCAATTGATTGATGTTTAATTTTAGCAATTTCTTTAACAACTTCCTCCACCATCCATGGTTCACAACGTTGTCCACGATAAGCTTGAGGTGCTAAATAGGGTGCATCGGTTTCTACTAAAATTCTGTCTAATGGACATTTTTGTACTACTTCTAACAAATCTAAAGTTGGCTGAGGATTGGTTTTACGTGCGGGAAAAGTAACTACTCCTGTAAAACCTAAGTAATATCCCATTGCTAAAAATTTTTCTGCCTGTGTCCAGTTTCCAGAGTAACAATGCACTACACCTGGCGGAATTTCCAATTTCCAATTTCCAATTTCCAATTTCAACATGTCTAAAGTTTCATCATAAGCATCTCTAACATGAATTACCAAAGGCAAACTATGCTTAATCGCAAAATTATATTGCTTAATAAAAATTTCTTTTTGTTTTGATAATATTTTTTCTTTATCTAGACCTTCTGGTAAATGATATAATTCTAATCCGCACTCCCCTACTGCAATAACTTTTTCTGACTTAGCGAGTTCTGCATAAAAATTATCGTCAAAATCTTCTTCGCGCGACAAAAAAGACGATTCTTCTTCATCAACTTGCGTGGCGTGTAGATGAATGGGGTGCAAGCCAATCGTTGCGTAAACATTTGGATACTTTTCTGCCAATTCAACTGCTTTCTGGCTAGTTTCCATCTGTGTACCAACAGTGTTCATCACCAAACCAACCTTGTTACAGCGTTCTAACACACTGTCACGGTCTGCGTCATATCCTTTAAATTGTAAGTGACAATGACTATCTATTAACATAAACAAATAATTTACAATTCACAATTTTCAATTTACAATAAATTTTCAATTAAACAATTTTCAATGGTAATTGGAAATTGGTAATTGATTGAAAATTGTAAATTGATCATTGAAAATTCAATTCAATTTCCCTCCCCACTCAACTACAGTAAAACCAGTTCGCTGAGGGGTAATAAAATTAGGTTCCTTAACTGTTACAAAATTATCCAATGGCTGATAATCCATAAACACGCGAATTACTTTGTCTGGTTTGGGACTAACAGTTAACGGTGCCATTTGGTCAAATTCTGCTTGTGGCAAGAATGTCACAAACACATAAGGTCTAACTTCTAATTTTGGCTGCCAAAATTCTAGAAAATCAGTAGTTTCTTTTTCATTCAAACCTTGAATCGCCAAAATCTGTTTCATTTTTGTCCCCACTTCTTCACGTTTCAAAACATAACCATAATCCGGAGTGGCAAAATCATTGGCGTTGCCTTCCCAAAATAAATAAGGATAAGTTTGTTTGTCAGCAAAATTATAAATATCACTATTTGGTGTGGCAAAAACATTCCAACCATCGTTATAACTTGGTTCAGTCTTAGTTAAACCACCAGTTGGCGCCACTTGTACATTAACTTTCATTGATTTAGTTGGATACAAATAAATCACCGGCTTGCCACATTCGGCTTGAGGCAAAATTGAGGCTTTTTGATAAACACGCCAATTACCCCACTGATCTTTCCAAAAGAAAACCGGATTACTATTAACAAATTTAACAAAATTATTATGATTTCTCTCAACTAATAATTTTTGGTACTGATCATAAGGTAAGGTATTTTGTTCTTCTGGAGTAACCAAACTAGAGTCTGGTAAACTACTTTTGCTAAACATGTCCTCATAAAATACATTAGTAACTTTATCAGATAATTCATAAATTGATTCAGCCTTACCAGTCTTACCAATTTCCGTTAATTTCTCTTCACTAAACCAACCATTATTTCCTAAAGTTGAATTTAACTTTTCAGAACCAATTATTTCTGTGCAGTTTGGATCACGTCCACCGCAACCACCATTGGATCCCCAGGCAACAAAACTATCTGAACTCTTGATATTTATTCCTTTATTCCATTTAATATCTACCTTAAAAGTTTCCGGATACATATTTTTAGACAGTGCCGGATTCCCATCATATTTAAGAAAGTATGGTTGCAAATTATAAACAAAGACTGAGCCATTTTGTTGCAATAAATAAAAACAGTTATTTTTATATTTTAAATTTTTAAGATCAGGACCTTGGTCAAAATGAGATAAATTAATAAAATCAGTAGTAGAAACTAAACCTGCTATTGGATCGGTAATGCCAAAATCACCTAAATTACCAATAATTGCCCAACTATTACTAAGTCGAGGATTAAGATAATATAAATTACCATAACTATTATCTGTCAAAGAAATTTTAAGGGGTGGTTCCCAAGGTGTAGTACTAACTCCCAAAAATCCTCCAAAAACTGGAAAACTTTTATATTGTATTTTATCTTGATCAGATAAAGTAAAATTAGTTGTATAACTGGTTGGATTATTAATTAAATTATCTAAGCCATAACTAGTAACAAAACCTGTTGTGTTAGAAACATCACTGTCTGTTACTAATTTAACCAACAAATTTGCCGATTGATCATAAAATACCAGGCTAGGGGTATAACCGCTCCAGGGACCATCGGGAAACAAATCTGGCACTACCACATAAAAAATTGGCTGATTATTTAAATTTTTTATTTTACCAACCTCATAAAAAATAATCTGAGGTTCTTGTGTTGAACAACCTACCCCAGTATTTTGACTATCTGGCTTACAAGTCTTTTTTAAATCAAGCATCCAATTTAAAATCTTTTGATAAGTAGGAAATAATTTGTTAAGTAACTGATTAGTTTGATCATCAGAAACTCTTTTAGCAATTAATTGCCATTCAATAGCTAATTTTTTGTTTGGTAAATTATTTAAAATATATGAATAATCCTTAATTTCCGGTGTGCTAGTAGTTGTTTGTTCTACAGTATCCGTAGTAGTAACGGTTGTAGAGTTATTGACTACTTTTATTTGTTTATTCCCGTCAAATATACTACAACCCGAAAGCAAAAAAACAGTTACTATTAATAAACTTACTGACAAGGTCAATTTCATTCTAGACATATTCTAAAAATTAAATTCTAAATTATTATTACTGTTTGAAAAATTATAATTGTTCAGTCGACTACTGTCAACGAATTTTTTCATAAACTCAAAATTATTGTTTTGGTTCATCAAACTCACTTGACTGTTAACCCCTTGTAGAGGCATTACATAAACTGATAAAGAATTTTTTAAATCCTTTTTATAAACCACACCCACTGCCAAACCCATCTGTGTTTCCGGAGAAAAATATTGATCAAAAATAAAATTTCCCAATGAATAAAAAATTGGTTTATTTTTATAAATTTCCATTTCTTCAATTACGTGGGGATGATGACCAACAATTAAATCCGCTCCAGCGTCAATCATTAAATGCGCTAAATCTTTTTGACGAGCATTGGATTTTAAAAATAGATACTCCTGTCCCCAATGAATATTTACTACTACCAAATCTGACTGTTTTTTTACTTCTTCAATCTTAGCCTTAATCTTAAGCTTATCCAGTGGATAATAAGTATCGTTAAAACCCACAAAACCAATTTTCAAACCACCAACTTCTTTAATTAAATATGCATCTTTGCCAATGCCATAACCATCACCATAAAAATCAATATTAGCATTTTTCAAATTAACTTTTGATTCATTCAAACCTGCCACACTCATATCCAAACTATGATTATTGGCTACATCAAAAATATTAAAATTATATTTTTTTAAAGTCGGAATTAAAACAGGATCAAAACGAAAAGCAATTTCTTTTGTAGTCGCACGTCGGGAATTAGCAAAAGGTCCTTCTAAATTGGCGTGAAAAATATCTACACCGCGAAAAAAACGATTTTCCGCTCCAGCCAGGTTTTTCAATAAATAGTCTGGACTATTTTTTTCAATTGCTTTTTTAACATTCCTGTCCAGCATCAAATCTCCAAAAAATAAAAAACTAGCGACTTTTTCTTGGCTCGGTTCACCGGCTACAAAAAATGGTAAATAATAACTAGTGGTTAAATCTGCATTACTGGCCAAGTCGGCGCTATTGTCGTGCCAAGCAGTGGCGATTTTTTGCGTGCCATTTTTTTCCATCATTTTCAACATTACATAAAGCGAGGGTACACTGTCAATTTCTAATTCATTAAGTCTTGAATAATTAAAATTGCCAATCACGCCTTCACTTAATTCATCATGAAAATCCGCCACGCCTTGGTGTTGGTAATGTGAAAAATCTATTGAAGATATTACGACCGCATCGGCCGGTAAAATTTCTTGTAATTTATTAACCAAATTATCCAAAGTGGAACTACTTAATTCATTTTTTAAAATAATTGGCAAAAATTCTGTTTTGGGTAGAGCTTCTTTAAGCAAAGCTACTGGTCCATAAATACTATGTTCTTCAGCCATAGTTTTCTCATCCAGACTTAATACTTTAGCTTCAACTAATTTATTTACTAAATCTGTATCAGTTTTTAAAATACCAAAAGGCGTTTGCCAATCTAAAGCTGAAGAAATAATATTGGTTTGTCCGCGATCAAAATGATTGGGTCCAATCAAAACAATCACACTAGGATTTTGTTTTTGCAGTGCTGCAAAAAAACCGGCAATATATTTACCGGCTAATAAATGATGAGGAATAATTCCACCTTTGATAAAACCAATATCTTTATTTAAGGTTGGACGTTGATTATAATAATTTGTGAGTAATTCGTTATCCCAAGGCGCGCTATACTGAAAATTCTCAACTAATTTAATTTGTCCGGTAATTATTTGTTCTGATTTATTTGATGAAACAGCTGTGCTGCAACCAGTAATAAAAAGTAACAGGATAAACAAAAAATATTTTCTCATACAATTTTCATTCTGACAGACTTTAGGGACTTTACAACTTTATCCTCGATTTCAACCGAAGTTGAAATCGGGACAGACTATTTAATAAATATATGCTGAACATAATCAACCGTTGATTTCAACATTTTAAGCGCTTCGGGCAAAAGCGGTAATAAAATTGAAGCGGCGTTAGAACAATATGGAACAATGATTGAACCGGCCATCCAGCTCATAAATTTATCAGACAAAGGAATTTTATCAATTACATAAAAAATTAAACCTAAAGTCACCACACCTTCAAACAAACCTAAAACAAAACCTAAAAAACGATTCAAAGAATTAATAAATGGTAAATCAGTAATAAAACCGGCCATTTTGTCTACTATCCAAAAACCAAATCCCACTAAGCGGTTGATAACTATAAAAGCAATTATGAACATGAGTACTTTGGAAAAATTACTGCCCCAACCAGTAATTCCTACCAGCCAATTACCCATGGGTTCATAAAATCTACTGGCTAAATAAGCGCCAAAAATTGTACCCAAGAGCGATCCTAAAGTGTGGACTAAACCAAACCAAAAACCAAACATGGCGAAACCGCCGATGATTATTAATAATATTACATCAAACAAGCCCATATAATTAATTATCAATTTAAAATTATTTTTCTAATCTTGGAAATAGTATCTGCCCTTTGGTTATTATACCACCACTGGGCAATTTTCCCCAAACTTGTTCAGACATCAAATCAGTAAAAGTGGCTGAATTAATACCAAATTGAACTAATATTTTTTCCGCTGTTCCAGGAATAATTGGCAAAACAGCTACGGCGATATGACGTAAACTCTCGGCTAATTGATAAAGAAGACCATTAATATCTTCACCCGCTTTAAATTTCTCCCATGGTTTGGTTTCAGAAATAATCTGATCACATTTTCCCACAAAACCATTTACTAATGATATTAAATCCTCAAATTTGTAATTGGTTAAAGCCTGTTCATAATTTCTCCAAAATTCCTTAACAGTCAATCTACAATTAGCCATTAAATTTCTTTCTTCAGGAATTTTTCCACCAGCATATTTTTCCAGCATAGCTAAAATTCTGGAAGTTAAATTGCCCAAACCATTAACCAAATGAGCTGTATAATATTCTTCAAATCTTAAAACAGAAAAATCACCATCATCATAAGCCGGCAAAGCGCCAAGTAAATAATATCTTAAAGCATCTGTGCCGTATTTTTGAACAATAGTGAAAGGATCAACCACATTACCCAAACTTTTGCTCATTTTTTGCCCTTCGGAAGTTATGAATCCGTGAATAAAAACTTGTTTAGAAGTGGGTAAACCAGCAGACAGAAGCATGGCCTGCCACATGGCTGATTGCTGACGCAAATTATCTTTACCAGCAACTTGGTACCCAGGCCAAAACCGACAATAGTCACAACTATTGTCGTCCCGAGCGGAAGCGCGGGATCCCTTACAATCACAAGGCCACCCGAGCGTAGAAATATAATTTATTAATGCATCAAACCATACATACATTACCTGTTTTTCATCACCAGGAACTTGAATACCCCAAGGCATCTTTTCAGCTAACCTGGAAATACTAAAATCTTCCAATCCCCTCTCAACAAAATTGCTAATTTCTTGTAAACGATTACGGGGCATCACAAATTCCGGATTCTTGGCATACAATTTCAACAGCTGTTTCTGATATTTAGAAAATTTAAAAAAATAATTTTCTTCTTCAATAATTTCTAACTCCAAATTTGGATGAACTGGACAACGCTCATCTACTAATTCTGAATCAGTTTTTTCTAATTCACAACCTACACAGTATTTAACACTATAATTCTTTTTATAAATATCACCATTTTTTTCACAAAGTTTCCAAAATTCTTGTGCCGCTTTTACATGATGTGCATCAGTAGTGCGAATAAAATTAGTATAACTTAAATCCAAAGCCTGTTTTAAAGCATCAAACTTAGTCGCATACTCATCACAATATTTTTGGGGATCTTTTCCTTCGGCTAAAGCCTTGCGATAAATTTTAAGTCCATGTTCGTCTGTGCCGGTATTAAAAATAACTTCTTCCCCAAGAAGTTTATGGTATCTGGCCAAAACATCAGCTTGAATAATTTCTAAAGCAAAACCGATATGCGGTTCGGCGTTTACATAAGGCAAGGTGGTGGTGAGATAATAATTTTTCATAGAATAATTTATTTTAAAAAAAACCAATACTACCCAATATTTTTATTGTATCTGTACAGTCAACATATTCTTTATGTTCATCACAAAGAGCCTGTGAACTAGTCAGTGTAATCACTATTAGTTTACTTGGTAATAAAATATATTCATTAACACCTTCAAAATTGATCATATATAACTGTCCCAACACATTACCAATTGTAGTAGAGGTCCTATAGCCATAACCATCTGAAATATCTTCATTTTTTACACTAGTTACTCTGTCAAAATACTGCTTTGAATACTTACTAATTTCAATTCTTGGGACAATTTCTTCTTTTAAATGCAAAGCTATTGAAGAAGTCGTCACTTCAACTCTAAAATAATCAGGATATTGCATTTCAACGCCTATCTCATCATTTTTATAATTCAACCATTTGGTATTAAGGCCATCTATTTTCTTATCAATAGCTATTTTTTGTTTATTCACTATCGAGGTTGGTAATGCATTTTTTAATGGTTGAACATTACTATCACATCCAATTCCAATCATTAAAATGATAAAAAAAATAAAAATAAATTTATAATTTTTCATAATATTGTTTATCCAGATTTTGTTTTCAAGCAAAATCAAAGATCCTCGATTTCAACGTCGGTTGAAATCGGGACTTATTACTACAACAAACTCCCCTTTTTCTAATACTTTCATTTCTAAAATTTCTTCTATTGTGCCACGATAAATAGTCTCAAATTTTTTAGTTAACTCACGGCAGACGCACAGCAGTGCGTCTCTACCCAACACTGCATTCAATTCATCCAAACACTTCTTAATTCGATGAGATGATTCATAAAACGCTACTGTATATTTTGCTTGAGCGACTTCTCTAAAAAATGTTTGTCTGCCCTTTTTATGTGGAGGAAAACCCATGAAAACATACTTATCAGTTGGGAAACCTGATATAGAAAGAGCAGTAATAACAGCTGATGGTCCAGGTACAGGTATAATTGTTAAATTATTAAATTGTTTAATGGTTAACTGGTTTATTAGTTTATTACCAGGATCTGAAATACCCGGTGTACCTGCATCGGTAACCAAAGCAATATTTTTCCCTTCAACCAATAAACTATTAATCCAATCAACTTTATTATCCTCACTGTGCTGGTGATAACTGATTAAAGTTTTTTTTATTTCAAAACGAGCTAATAAACCACTAGTTACCCGGGTGTCTTCACACAAAATTACATCCACACTCTTTAAAACTTCTAAAGCGCGTAACGTAATATCACCGAGATTTCCAATCGGAGTAGCAACGATATATAATTTACCTATTTCAGACATGGATATATTTTACTAAAAAATCACTAAAAAAGCAAGAAAACCAGCCGGGTGGCTGGTTTTCTAATCTTTAATTTTCAGTCTTTTATTCTTCAATACTAATACACTGTACCGGACAATTATCATGTGCATCATTAAGTGCTTCTTTGCTATCCCCTGGTGGATTAATTTCCACAGCCTTACCATCTTCATCCATTTTAAAACTAGCTGGCGCTAAAATAGTACAAGTGGCGCAGCCAATACATTTTTCTTTATCAACTTTTGTTTTCATAGCATTAATTTAAACTAATTTATACTGATTAAAAAATTACTCATTTGAATCCGTATTAATCTATGTTCCGTAGTATTTTTCACTATAAAACCTTATCAGTTGTTCTATTTCTGGTATTGCCTCTGGAGTAGCTACTCCAACTTTAAGACGCTTCTGAACGTCGACCAAAGTTTTAGCGCCTTCCAGCACAGCTTCTTCAATATCATGATCAGTAATTTTTAATTTTTCATCAACTATTTTAGCTCCTTCAGTAATAATACGCGAATGTTGGCCCGTACTACGAAAATAATCATTAATTGCAGCACGCAAGGCTTTGTCGCCAAGCACTGAGCAGTGAATTTTGCGGACTGGCAAACCACCCAAGCGTTTCATAATATCCTGAGGTTTTATTTTTAAAGCTTTTTCTAAAGTCATTCCCCCTTTTTCCGTAACCATTACTGAAAGCATAGAGGTAGAAGCAATAGCCGAGCCACAACCAAAAGTCTGCCATTTACATTCTTTTATTTTTTCAGTTTTTTTATCAACTTTAATCCAAATTACCATTTCATCTCCACAAGCTGGACTACCAACTCTACCCATACCATCGGCTTGATAATTTTCTTCTTGCCCATTAATTAACAAATTTTTTGGATTAAAAAAATGTTCTTTGACAATGTCAGAATACAGCCAAGCGGTCCCGGAACCGTCTCTTCCATGAATTGTTTGTTTTTGTATTTTTGACATGATATAAAAATTTATTTATCGCTGATGTATCTTTGCATGGGTATTTTTCTTTGGATCAAATTGTAAATTAATTGGGCTAATCTCACGCAATCTCTTAACTATACCTGGCAAATACTTCATCACATAATCAATGTCAGCTTTGGTATTACAATGCCCCAAAGTAAACCGCAAACTACCATGTGCATACTCATAAGGTAAACCACAAGCTAAAAGTACATGAGATGGCTCTAGTGAAGTGGAAGTACAAGCAGAACCAGTAGAACAACAGATTCCTTTAGCATCCAAATACAAGAGTAAAGCCTCGCCTTCAATGTCCAGAATAGAAAAATTTAAATTGTTTGGTAAACGTACTGATTCATTACCTAAATCCGGACCATTCAATCTTACTTTTTCAATTTTTTTATAAACCTGCTCCCAAAAATAATTTCTTAAATCTACTAAACGCATATTTTCATCCAACCTATTTTCTTGCGCTAATTCCAAAGCTTTAGCCAAACCAACAATTCCTGGAATATTTTCTGTGCCGGAACGCAGATTCATTTCTTGTCCGCCACCAAAAATTAAAGGTTGAATTTCTGCTCCTCTTCTTTTATACAATACCCCTACACCTTTGGGACCATATATTTTACTGCCATTTAAAGTCATTAAATCCACATGCAATTTTTCCACACTAAGTTCTAATACCCCAGCGGCCTGACAAGCATCCGTATGAAAATATGGATAAATTGTATTATTTATTTTTCGATATTTCAAAATTTCCTTACCAACATCAGCAATCGGTTCTACTGTACCAATTTCATTATTGGCATACATAATACTGACTAAAATTGTATTAGTACGAATTGCGGCAAATACTCTTTTAGGAGAAATAAAACCCTGACTATCAGGCTCCAAATAAGTGACCTCAAAACCTTCATTTTTTAATTGTTCCACTGAATGCAAAACCGCATGATGTTCAATTTTAGTGGTAATAATGTGACGACCATGTAACTTATGTTTACGAGCTATTCCTAAAACGGCTAAATTATCTGACTCTGTTCCCCCGCCAGTAAAAATAATATTATCTGGCAACGCCTGCAAAATTTGTGCTACACTCCGCCTGGCATCATTTAAAACGCCATTCACTTCTAAAGCTGAAGCATACAAAGCCGAAGGGTTGGCAAATTTAGTACACCAAAAAGGCTCCATGACCTTTTTTACTTGTAGGTCAACATAAGTGGTGGCTGCATGGTCAAAATAATAAATTCTTTTTTTATTCGGCATACTTAGTTAGTTCTAAAATACTATACTTTGATAAATAATTAACAATTTCCTTATTAAAACCACAAAATATTTTTCTAGTTTCACAATTTTTTTCTTTATCACAATGACAACCATTTTTTAAACAATCACAAACTGCATACTCACCTTCTACTGCCTCTACAATATCCTTCAATTTTAATTTTTTTGGATCAGCTTTTAAATAATAGCCGCCATGTGCACCCTTGTTAGCTTCAATTATACCTGCTTGTTTTAAACTCCGTGCTATTCTTTGTAAAAATAAGAAAGAAATTTTACTATCTTCTGAAAAATGTCGCAAACTCAATAATTCCCCTTTTTTTAATCGCAATAAGGCCAAAGTTAACTGCAACCCATAATCAAGCTGCTTGGTAAATTGAAACATAAAACTACAAATCTTACCCACTAATCAATATTAATAACGACCAGTGATTAATAATTAAGTAATTTAATCATATACCAAGCGAGTATGAAATGTCAAATACCCTTCTCTTTTAACAATACCACCCGTCAGGGTGGTTTAATGTTATAACTTTTAACTTTCAAAAAGGCAACGTCAAATTTATATTTTTGCCATTAAGATGCTGATTATTGGAAATAACTATTGGTTCAAAATTGACCGGCAGAGGCACTAGTTCTCCTGCCAAATTTGAATAATATAACATTCTATTTTTTCTCCCATATTCATAAATACCTTTCGTTACTAACACATCCTGCTCACAATACTTTTTTATTTCAGCAATTTTTCCCTCAACCCACCATTTTTGCGCTTGCAAACCATCAGCACTTTTTTTAATTTGCAAAGTGGCCTTAGCAATATCATTAAGTTTAAAACGAGAACCGGTTGATTCTTTAATGACTTTTAAAATATCCAAATGAGGAAACTTTAATAAATCCCCAGTATAATATTTATTCAAAATTGGCATATCAAAATGCTCGCTGTTGTAACCAATGGTCCGCTCGGCTTTTTCTAAAATCGGCCATAAATTATTCAACTCTGATTCTTCAAAACTAGTGTATTTATTTGTCTCATATTCGTAAATAGAGACCACAGTTACTTTAAGATTTTTAAAATCTTGAATATCGCCAATAGTTTCAATATCTAGCACAATTTCACGAGACATAATAATTTGTTATTAAATATCAGATATTAGGTTTTAGGTGTTAGGTTATAAATATTAACTCTTAATTATAAAGTTAATAATGTCCACAACCTAACACCTAAAAACTCTAAGCCGAGTTATTTTAACACAAATTTTAAAATAAAAAAAGACCGGCAGCTGCCGGCCAGACAATTTATTTACTTCGTTGATATTTCCCCATCAATTCCGCCTGGGTAATAATATGCCCCACCATTACTTTATTTAATTTAGAAACATTTGCACTACTTTCCAAATTCAAATAATCATCAAGCGCAAACAGTTTAAAATAATAACGATGCACACCGCTTGGTGGACATGGTCCATGATAGCCAGTGGTGTTGGCACTAGTAAGCCCTTGAATTGCACCTTCTACTGACCCAGAAATTCTAGTGATTTGCGGACTTATGTTCCACATTGTCCAATGTGTCCAAGTGCCTGCGGGTGCATCTGGATCATCAACAATCAACACCAAAGATTTAGCGCTTTCGGGCACGGCACCAATATTTAACTCTGGTAAATTATTTCCTCCATCGCAAGTAAGTTCTACAGGAATTAATCCTTCATTTTGAAAATTTGGACTACTTATATTCATATTAATTTGTTTATTAGTTGCTAAACAAATATTCCCATTCCCAACAAAAAAATAATTAACAATTTTTTCATAAAACAAACTGCTCTTAACAAGTATTATAATATTTTTCTTTAATCTTTGCTATCTTTTGTTGAACTTAACAGATAGGTACTAATAAATACCACAATAATTGTAACCACTAAAGCATAAAAAAACTTAACAAATAAGGTGTTTTTAGCTAAGGGAAACAGATAATCAATTAGACCTTTCACAGCATCATTCCAGGCCAAACCAGCAACTAGACCAAGTGCGGCCACTATATAGCCAGCCGTTTGCCGCCTGATTGTTTGTTTAAAATTTTCTTGCTGTTTTTTTACTATTACTAATTTTTCGTTCTTAGATTCATTTAACATATAATAAAAAACAATTAAATACCCCACCCCACATATATCACGGGACGGGGTATTTTTTATTATTAAATTCAATTATTTATTTTCAATATTCACTGGCTGATTGTTATTATTACATTTTTTGCTGAATACATAGATATACAATATTTCCAAAATCCCCAAAGTATTGACCATACAAAAAACCACAAACCAACCTAAATTATTATTACGTGCCGACTTCCACAAAGCGAGGGCCTTCCACACAGCAGACCACACCACTGCCAAAACTAAAACCCAAACAAAATCCGTGAAATAAGCTACAAAATTGTTATCCATAAAATTTTTGTTAAAAATAAAACTTTTATGATCTTATATCACTTTGTTCTTTATGATATGGTTTTTTAAAAAATGTTGTCCAAAAGAAATTTACACCATACCTAGCACCCATAATAAAAATTCCTTCTGCCTTTAATCTTCGTCCTGAGGCAAAAATTGGCAACTTAAACGTAAATTTTACTTTGCCAACTTTATGCAAACGACGAGCCACGTCGGTATCTTAACCATAAAAATCAAATTCATTACTAAAACCACCAATTTTTTCAAAAGCTGAACGGCGAAAAATATAATTTCCACCTTGAAGCATTGAACCTACTCTAAAAATATGACGATTAAAAATATATCCAATATATCCCAAATAATAAAAAGTTCTAACCATTAAATTAATTTTTAAAGGTTGATCATAAATAACAAATGGACCACTTAAGGCCACTAATTCTTGATCAGCAGCAAATTCCTCAAAAACTTTTTTAATCCAGCCTGTGGGTAAAATAGTATCGGCATCTACGTTGGCAACCAAATCGCCGGTAGAGGCCAAATAACCGGCCTTACGCGCATTAACCAAGCCCTTGTTAGGCTCTCTAACAATTCTTACCCATGGGTAAGAAGCAGCAATTTCTTCTGTACTATCAGTAGAAGCATTATTAACCACTATTACTTCTATTTCGGATAAATAATTTTGCCTTTCTTTCAAAATTGAACCTAGGCAATTACGTATATAATTTTGTTCATTATAGGCCGGAACAACAATACTTAATTTCATAAACAATAATCATTTAACATTCAGAGACCTTAATTTAAAAAATTGATAAATAATTTCCCAAACTGAAATAGTTTTTAGAATATCTTTAATCATTTTTACGTCACCCCTTATTCCCTGCCACCAATCACCTTTTTGATATTTCCAAGGACTAATGACATTTTTCCAAAAAACTATTTTTATTTTCAACTTATTTTTTATTATTAATTTATTTAAAAATGATTCAAAACCAAAACGGGGTAATTTGGCAATCTGGGGTAAACACCTTTCAATTAACTCTTTGGGTATCAGACGCTCACCAGAAAAAATATCCACACCTATTATCCGATCCAACCAGGGGCTATTTTTTCGAAGGCTGATACTTATATCGGCTTGTTTACTAATAACCGGTTCTATTAAATCAGAAATATCTTGGGCTGTTAAACCGATCAAATCAGCATCCAAAAAAAACAGTAACTCTCCACCAGCAGCCATTATACCACTAATTAAGGCCTGTGTTTTACCCAAATTTCGGGTGTGATTTATCAATTTTACATCAGGGAACCTCTGCACCACCTCATTAGTATTATCATTTGAAGCATCATCCACCACAATTATTTCAGTAATCTGAGAGTGATGGCTTACTACTTGCAAAACATTTGCAATCCGCGGTCCCTCATTGTATACTGGAACAATACAAGAAATTTTTTGCATGCAAAAAATGTTAACATAGTCCTTAGCTAATTATTATACAACAATATTCAATGTTCGGCAAATGCAATTATTAACACTAATACTTATCATAAATGTTTTTTTCTCTTTCACAAATATTAAACTGGCTCATTATTTACAAATACCTAGTACTCTTTCCTATTGCTGTAATTGAAGGACCCATAATTACTATTATTAGCGGTTTTTTGGTTTCTTTAGGATCTTTAAATTTTCTAACCGCTTACCTGGTGTTGATTTCTGGCGATATGGTAGGTGATCTTTTTTATTATTCATTGGGCTATTTTGGCAGAATTCAATTTATCAATCGATGGGGAAAATATCTTGGTTTTAAACTAGAACAAATTAGTGCTTTAGAAAAACACTACTCTAAGCATGGCGGCAAAACACTGCTCTTGGGAAAATTTACCCAAATAGGCGGGGGTCCGGTCTTGGTTACAGCAGGAATAATCAAGATGCCCTTGAAGAAATTTTTATTTTATAATTTTGTCTTTACTGTTCCTAAGTCATTAGTTTTATTGATTGTTGGTTTTTATTTTGGACAAGCTTATGAACAAATAAATAAGTATTATAACAAAATAGGATTAATAATAACCATTCTATTGTTCATCGTTTTAGGTGTATATATTTTTTGGCGTCTTCTTAAAAAACGATCTTCTTAAAATCCTCCGCCAAATCCTTGACCAGTTGATGAGGTAGCTCCGGCTGGTACTAACTGTATTGAATTGGCAGTAATACTACCATCTGAGTTTGCTGTACCACGAACCGAAATATTTTGTCCAACCATTACATCTTTAGTAGTAATGTCCACAGTTTTACGAACTGAGGTAGAAGAAGTATAAAGAATAACTTTTGATCCAGCGTTATTACCGGCCTGTACAGTAATGGTTGTTTGATCCTTAGTTACCACTTGACCCGCAACCATACCACCACCAGCAGCAGCAGCACCAGCGCCTCTGGTTGTGCCTGCTCCACCTTGTCTGGCACCGGTTCTAGCCGCAAATTGAGAATTAGCTGTGCCGACCGTATTTTTTGAAGCACCATATTTATCTCCAGCATAAAAAGTTCCAGCGCCAACCATAATTAAAACGACGATGAAAATTGTCCATGTTTTTTTCATACATTTAACATTAATTTATTAATAAATTACTCATATCTTAAGGCATCAATGGGATTAAGCCGAGCTGCACGACGGGCCGGATAATAACCAAAAACAATTCCAATTAAGGCCGATACTCCAAAAGCCAAACCAACAGCTGAAAAAGAAACTTGACCGGCTATTCCAGCAAATTTGGTTACAGCCAATGAAAGTAACCAACCCAAAACAACACCTAAAACACCACCAGTAAATGTTAAGGTCACTGCTTCTAATAAAAATTGCATGCTAATATCGCTTTTATCTGCTCCAATAGCTTTTCGCAAACCGATTTCCCGCGTACGTTCGGTAACTGTAGTCAACATCATGTTCATAATTCCAATACCTCCAACTAAAAGAGAAATACCAGCAATTGACGCCAAAAGATAAGTTAGGGTATTAGTTATGGTAGAAGCTGAGGCCAAAATATCTGCTTGAGTTAATACAGAAAAATCTGCCAAAGTTGCATCTGAAATTTTATGGCGCTCTAAAAGCAAATTGGTAATTTCTTGCTTAAGTGAATCCATAGAGTTTGCATCAACTGCCTCAATACCAATACTAGTAATGAAAGTACCACCAGCCAGAAAATGCTGAGCAGTAGATATTGGCACGTAGATTGTATCATCAGGATTGTTGAAACCACTACCACCTTTGGCCACGGTAACGCCAATTACCTTAAACTCTATTTTGTTGATTTTAATTGTTTGGCCAACAGCTGTACCGCCTACTCCAAACAAATCATCTCTAGTTGATGGCCCAAGGACGGCCACCTTATTTAAGGATTCAACATTTTGACTATTAATAAATGCGCCTTCACCAATCTGGACATTGTGAACGTTTAAATAATCAGCCACTGTGCCAATTATTGAGGTATTGGTATTTAAACCTTTCGCCGTCACTTGATAACGTTTGGTTGTTTCAGGCGAAGTTGCTTTAGCCAAAGTTACAGAGCTTTTTATTGCATCCGCATCAGCCTGAGTAAGAGTTTGGGCCGATCCTCTGCCAGCGCTTACTTGCGTTCCCGCTCCTCTAGGTGCTCCTGGAGAAACCGTTACTAAATTTGATCCCGCTGATTGGATGCTGGTTTGGATATTACTTGATGCCCCTTGTCCAACTGCCACCATGGCAATCACTGATCCAATACCAATAACAATTCCGAGAACAGTTAAAAAAGAACGAACTTTATTCGCTGAAAGCGACCAATAAATTTCTTCAAAAACATCAATAATCTTCATAAAATTAAATTTAATGCTTCACTGCTTCGTCTTTTAAAACCAAACCGTCTCTGATATAAATAATTCGATTGGCATGCATTGCCACATCATGTTCATGAGTAATAAGTAAAATAGTATGCCCTTTTTCATTTAACTGTTTAAAAGTCCCCAAAACGACTTCTCCAGTTTGAGTGTCCAAATTACCAGTAGGTTCATCAGCTAAAATGAGCGAAGGATTATTTACCAGTGCTCGCGCAATCGCCACCCGTTGCATTTGACCTCCTGAAAGCTGATTGGATAAATGATTAAAATGTTCTTCATCCATACCTGCTTTAATCAGTGATTCTTTGGCTATTTTTTCACGTTCTACTTTTGGAACTCCAGCATACAAAAGTGGCAAGGCTACATTCCTAATCACACTAGTACGAGGCAACAAATTAAATGACTGAAAAACAAAACCAATTTTTTCTTTACGTATTTTAGCCAGTTCTTCCTCTGACAATTTAGATACATCTTTACCATCCAATAAATATGTTCCTGAACTTGATGTGTCTAAGGCGCCTAAAATATGCATCAAGGTAGATTTTCCAGAACCTGATGGCCCCATAATAGCTACATACTCACCATCTTTTATGGTAAAGGTTACACCTTTCAAGGCTTGAAAATCTACATCTCCAGTATGATAATTTTTAATAATATTTTTAACTTCAATCATAAAATTTAATTTCCTGGTCTGAAACCGCCGCCGCCACCAGTAATACCTGGTATTCTAATTCCAGTAGAACTCTGCTGTGCGGTAGTTGTTTTGGTTGTTCCAGAAGTGATAGTTTGAGTAACCACAATATCACCTTCGTTTAATCCAGAAGTAATTTCAGTCATAGTATCATTGGACAAGCCGGTGGTGACAATTTGCTGGCGAGGAGTTGTTTTAGAAACTACTTGCAAACTTCCAGTAGTTATTGGACTGAGCTGCACTGATTCCAAAACTTGTACATAACTTTGACTACCTTGAGTTTTTACTGCTGAACTAGGAATAGCTAAAATATCTTGTTTAACATTGGTGATAATAGCAGCAGAAACACTCATACCAGACTTGATACGTTCATCTTGTGTTTGAAAATTTATCTGAATATTATAATTTACCACTCCCTGAGAAACCGTACCTATGGCGTCAATTTTAGATACCACACCGGCCACTGTCAAATCTGGTATAGCATCAAATGTTAAGGTTACATTCTGACCTGCCTTAACTTTTGACACATCCACTTCATTTAAACTAACATTGGCTATTTTTTGTTGAGTAATTAAAGTAATTACCGAAGCCGAACCAGCAGAATCACCTTTTTGAACGGCTAAGGTAGCTATTTGCCCATCAAAAGGCGCCCGAATATAATAATTGGCCATTGTTTGTTCTGCATCCAAGAGTGAATTCTGTTTTTGTTGAAGCGCTAATTGTTGTGATTGAATATCCAAGGCATTGGTACCAGCTTTAAGATCTGCCAAGGATAAAGTTTTTTCAACAATTGTGGTATCCGCATTTACAATATTATCGTTATCGGTTTTAATAGAAGTTTGGTCAGTAAGTAAGTTGGTAAGATGACCATTAGTTTGAGATGTATAATTACTAAGGCTTGCCAAGTGAGTATCTGCTAAAGAAACAGTCCTTAAACGATGTGCTGTTAATGTTCCTTTATAAAACTGAATAAAATTAATAATACTTTTTATGGCATCGGCAACACTCTTAGTAGTATTATAAGTTTCATTGATTAAAGAAACTACTGTACTGGTGCTAGAAAACCTGTTACTAACTTTATAAGCAGTAAAATTATCATCATAAAGTTTAGCAGCTTTTACATAAGAATTATAAGCATCATCACGATATTGTTGTGATGCAGAATCATAGGGCAAAGCTGCATTATTATATACGTCAATATTCCACTGACCATTAGTACTTAAATCGGTTCCGAAGAGCATACTATCAATTCCCTGCATAACGGATGGTAAATCAAGAAAAGTATTAGCCACTTCATTGTAGCCACTATCATACATTTTAACTAAATTGTCTTCAGCATATAACTTTGACTGAATTGATTGATCCAAAGAATTCTGTGCCTGTACAAGAGATAATTGATCAACAGGTTGCTGAAGTTTTTGCATTGCCAATTGTGCAGAAACCAAATTGGCTTTAGCGTCTCTCACTGCTTTTTGGGCAGTTTGATCATCTAAAATTAATAGCAACTGATTGGCTTTTACTATATCCCCTTCTTTTACGTAAACTTTCATCACTTGCCCGGAAACTAAAGGTTTAAGGTCAACTGAATCCAAAGTAGAGACCTGGCCACTGCCAGATACGGAAGCTACAATGGTAGATTTCTGAGCTTTGACGGTTAAATAACTAGTCACACTTGGAATTTGAGTGGCAGAATGATATATAAAATATCCTCCAATAAGAATAATTAATCCTACACCAAAAATTAATTTTTTCTTGTTACTTGTGATTTTTTGTAAAAATTGTTCTTTATTCATAATATTATTCTATTTAGTAGTAGGTGGAAAAACTCTAATAAATCTAGCCTCTATTTGACCAGTACTACTTGGTACTCCCAAAATAACCACCTTATCATCAGTCTTAAGATCAGCCGGCTGAATAGTTTTAGGACCCATTCTAATTAGAGTTCTGGTATCAATGACAATATTTTTTTCTACATTATCGTCACCTTTAATATATAAAGTGGAACTGACAGAATCAAATTTAATTATTGAACCAACAGCACTATTACCACCGCTAAATTCGTTACCACCAAGATTTCCCAAAACACTGCGAGGGGGATTATCGGGAATTTTATTTCTCCCTAAATCTCTAGGCATGCCAAACAAACGATCATAATTTTCTCCCCAATGATAACTAAATTCCGCCTTATGAAAACCCACCATTATACCCAAAGAAAAAATAATCAAAGCCAAAATTAAAAGCCCTACTCCAATTAAAACTCTGGAAATTAATTTTTTATACCAGTCCTCTTTAAAATTAAACATAAAAAATGATTAAGCATGTTTAATAAAAACATGCTGATGAATTGATTTTAAATAAATTTTTACTGTTAACCATAATGTTGTACAGGTAATCCATAAAAAAAATACCACTGCCAACACCGAAACTACTGGCAATGATTCTGCCAAAGATAATAAGTATTCTTTCCAATAACTTAAAATTACTGAAAAATCACTAAATAAAAGCGACAACAATTTAACAGTTTCAGAATGAATAATTAAGGAACTCTCACTGCGCCACACAAAAATCAACCCTACGAAAGATAAAACAGCCACAATTCCAGACAAAGCCATTTTTAAACTATTATTAAACCTTCTTTCACGTTCAATAGAAAATAATATTTTTTCTGATAAATTTGCCGGAGTCTCTAAAAAACTATTTTTTCGCATAAATAAGCCAAATTTTTCATCAAAATTGTCCTTAATAACTACCTCTTTTAAATTGTTATTTGGTGATCTGTTCTCCATATAAGCGTATATACGTTAATTAACCCGTCAATGGTGCATAAAACAGGCAATTTAAGCTTAATTGTTAGCGAACTTAAGTAGCTCTTTTACTCTAGCTAAACCTCGACGATGTCTACTCTTAATAGTATCTACAGGTTCATCCAAAATTTCTGCAATCTCAACCAAAGTTAACTCTTCGGTATAATAAAATCTTAAAACTGTTTGATATTTTTCTGGCAAAGCTTGGAGGGCTTTTTGCACCATGTCTGCATTGTCTAAACTAATCATTTGTTCCCAAGGTGTTGGTTTATCATCAGGCAAAAGTTCAAACTGGTTTTCCCCTACTTCTTCATCATTATCTCCAAATTTTACTTCCCGAGAAATCCTTTTTTTTCGCAACCAATCAATTATCGTATTTCTGGCAATTCTAAACAACCACGGCTTAAATTTCTTAGAACTATCAAACTTATTAATGGCCTTCCAAACTTTAATAAATACTTCCTGAGTTATATCCTCTGCATCTTGACCACGACCAAAATACTGGGCTATAAAATTATAAATCCGATTAAGATATTTATTTAATAATTCCTGAAAAGCCAATTCCTCACCAGCTAAATATTTTTCCACTAATTGTTCATCAGAAAAATTATCCATAATACGAACAGTTTAACACTTTTAACCAAACTAAACAAGAAACAGATAATTTAGATTCTGTGATTAAACATGTACGTTGCTTTCATCGTGAGGTTTATAAAACTACAAAACATCACGCTTAAATATTTTTATACTCAAAATCGCCAATATTGATGCGAGCCAACCAAAAAATAAATCCCCCATAGTATCATCATTAGAAGCTTGATAAAGTCTATTTATTGGGTGTAATAAATCTAGATGTAATAAATCCATTCTAATATGGTCAAGAGCAAATTCAAAAAATTCCCAAAAAACACCTATAAAAATAATCAAGCAAGAAAACATAAATAAATTTCTAGCAAATTTATATTGAAATGAATTTAAATTTGGATATTTGTTTATCAGCCATAATATAAATGCTGTTTCCATAATTCCGGCAGTAAAATGAACCAAAGCATCATAACCAAAAAAACCGGCGTTACAGCCCAAATAATTAAGACAGGATGAATTATTCATTGCCGGCCATAGTAAGTGCCCAGCAATAAATTCAAAAAAAACAAAAACTGCCAATGAAATTAGTAGAAAGATACTAATCCAGACATTTTTTTTATTTAAATCATAATTCATAACACATTAAAGCTTAAATAATAAAACAACTTAACTATTCAACTCATCAATATCTTGCTGATATTTGTTAGCCGTAGCCACTACATTATCACCATAAAAACTATAAGCTGGATTGGTAGAACCAGAAAAATAAATCATGGCTGCCTTCCATTCGCCTGCCACAGTGCCAGCTCCTCCTGCTTTTAATTTTACTGCAGAAGCAATAAAAGCATCACGTATATCCCAAGGGTTAGCCACACTTTTGCCAGTAATAGTGCTTACCTTATCTTTATAACCCATCCAAGTGGAGGGAATAAACTGCGCCGGCCCCATGGCTCCACCCCAACCAATTTGTTTACCATTTTTATCTTTCATGGGGCAGGATACCGGCGTTTTATCAATATCCAAACCTAATTCATTGGTAATTTTTTTAAATGGTTCTTGATCGCGTTCTGGCTTCATAATTACTTTCCAACTTTTTTCTGGTGGATCACCGCTACGATTACAAGTACCCACATTTTTACCTAAATTGGATTCTTGGGTTAAAATAGCCAACAAAAAGGCTGCTCGCACTCCAGTAAGTTTAGAAGCCCAAGTAGCAATATCTACTGCTTGGCCAAAATTAATTTGACTACCGGTATTAAATAATTCATAAATCCGACTTCTAATTTCAGCAGCTTGCTTTTTCTTATCAGCCAATTGTGCACTATAATTAGCTTCCAGACCTTTAGTTTTAACCAGTAAACTATTTTGTTCACTCAAACTGCTTACTAGTGTTTGATTCTGAATAGTTTTTATTTTTAATAAATTTTGAGCTTCGGTTTTTTGATTTTCTAACGAAACTTTTTTATCGGTAATTTCATTTTTAAGCTGCCGCGTAGCCAAAACCAAACTATTTAATTTATTGGTAATACTGAAATAATTTTGTACTTCAGCAAATGATTTAGATAGTCCGCCAACCAAGGCCAATAAAATTACCGGCCGTAAATCTTTCTGCTGAATCAACTTAATAGTAACCAAAATTTCCTTTTCTAAACCAGCCTCTTTTTCTATATTTTTAGCTAAATCTGTTTGTGCGACCGTTATATTACTTTGTAAATTATTAATCTTTAAGGTAGTGGCTTTCAACTGTGCACTTAACTCTTGTTGCTTAATTTTTAATTGTTTTATTTTATTAGCCAAAGTATTTTTTTGAGAAACAGTAACCGTTAATTGTTTCTCAAAATCAGCAATTTGCTTTTCAATATCAGCCAGTTGCTGTTCCAACTGACTTTGAATAACTGATGGGGAGGTAGCCGACAAGTCAGCCACCTGCCCATAAGCTGGTACCACAAATTGCAGACAACTGAATCCTATTATAATAACTATTAAACACTTTTTCATAGTCCAATTTTTTTCAACTCTTTAATTCTTAACTTATAATCAGGTACACTCTGGGACAATAAATTCCAAAAATTACGTGAATGATTAAACTCCTGCAAATGACATAGTTCATGTGCCACGATATACTCGGATAAATGTTCAGGTAAAAAAATAATTTTATAATTAAAATTCAAATTTTTCATTCTGGAACAACTGCCCCAGCGAGTTTTTTGATTTCTAATAAAAATTTTATTATACGAAAAATTATACAACTGATTTATCTTATTTATTTTCTCAAGAACTAACTTTCTAGCTTGTTCACAATGTCTTTTACAAAATCTATATTTTGGACGAACGTGCCTTATTTTACCAAACTTTTTAAAATAATTTATTTTATCCAAAATCCATTCAGCTTTGGCTATTAAAAACCTTTCAATTCTAAATTCACCCCAAAAATAAGTTGGCACAGTAACAATTACACTGGCATCACAGTATACAGCCACCCGTACATTTCGTGCTCGAGCACTTCTTCTTACTGTATATTCTACTTCGCTACCGTGTAAAATTGCTTTTTTAATCATAATTCACTCATAAATCTGATTATACCAAAAATCGCCTGACTTGGCGATTTTTGGTATCCAAACATAATTTAAAAATACAATTATTAATCAATAAACACTTCCACATTACCTTTTTTCTTGGTCATCTCCACTTTAATAAGCAAAGCCAAAAAAGCGCCAATTAAGACAATAAAAGAAGAAATTTGAAAAACTGTGGAATAAGCCAAGATTTGTGCCTTTAGGATAAGCAAAGAAATAAACTTACCAATAACATTTGGATCGGCTGAACGTAAAACACTATAATGAGCAGTGTTTAAAACATTATTTTCCGTGGCACTTTTTAAAATGGTACCAAATAACGCAATACCAAAAGCCCCGGCAATGTTTCTAACCAAGGCTAAAATTGATGAAGCAATACCTATTTCATGTTCAGGAACAATCGCCGCGATTAAACTGGTGCGCTGAGCCATACCAAAACCCAAACCAAAGGCCATAATACTTAAAGGAATAATTATGTCCAACACTCCTGAACGAGGATCAAGAAAAACTGAAAATAAAAATAATCCCAAGGCCGCCACCACCGTACTAAGAGCAATGATATAGCGTGGCTGAACTTTGCCGGCAAAATGCCCGCCCAAAGGAGAAGCAATTACCATCATAAAGGCCATTGGTATAAAAAGCATACCGGTCTCCGTGGCGCTTAAGCCTAGATAAGTGGAAGCAAATATTGGTATTAAAAATACGCCTCCCATCATACCCATAAATACCACAAAATTATTAACCAAAGTATTTACAAAAACCGGAATTTTGAAAAATTTAAAATCAACAATTGGTTCCGGACTCTTTTTTTCTATTCTATAAAAAATTATGGTAAAAAATATCATACTAGCATAAGCCAAAATACTATTTGTTGACAGCCAACCCCAATCCATACCTTTATCAAGAACCAAAACCAATGCAGACAAAGCCCCACCCAAAGTAATTGCACCCCACCAATCAAAAATAACAGTTTTTTTCTCAGAAACCGATTCTTCAATATATTTCCAAGCCATTATTAAACCAATTATACCGACCGGCAAATTAATTAAAAATATTGAGCGCCAACCAAAATTATCAATTAACGGGCCACCAATTAGTGGACCAAACACGGCCGCAGCTGCAAATGAGCTTGACCACAAACCCAGTGCTTGAACGCGCTGTTTTCCAGCTGGAAAAGTCACTGCTAAAATTGCCATGGCCGTAGGATAATCGGCCGAACCAGCAATGGCCTGAATAATTCTAAAAACAATTAATGAACCAAGATTCCAAGACAAACCAGCCAAAACCGAACCTCCAATAAAAATTAGAAATCCAAAAATATAAACTTTTTTTCGACCAATAGTATCACCAAGTTTTCCCCAAATAGGCACAAAAACCGCATTGGCCAAAATATAAGCGGTGGCAATCCATGCAGCCGAGGTAACAGTAATACTAAAATCCTGGATAATTTTAGGCAAAGCCAAATTAACAATTGTTTGATCTAGCCGACCTAAAAATGTGCCAACAATCACTGTGACTAAAACCAACCAGCGATGAGAATTTAAAGAATCTTTAACGGACATATTTATTGGTAAATCCAGGCTCTAGCCGACATGCCATTCAATAATTCGGGATAGTCATTATAACTATATTTAATTTTAATGGAAAAATCTTTTTCTACCCTTTTGTCAGAAATGGAAAACACTACCGATGACTGATCCGCTGATTCTGACATTTCTTCTACTTCGCCGACAAATTTTTTAGAGCCAAAAGCATCCACATTAAAAATCACTTTTTGACCGATATGAATTAAACTTAAACCTTTATCTTCTGGCACATGCGCGATTAAACGCAAATCGCTCGGATCTATCATAGTTATAATTGGTGCACCTGGAGAAAACAATCTACCAACTTCATTGGTTATACTAATAATCACCCCCTCAGTTTTAGCTCTCACCAATTCACCGCCGTCTAATTTGGCCACTGCTTGGTTAGGAGATACTTGTTCTCCATTTTTTACCATTATTTCTTGAAGTACTGCTGGCTGTCCTGGGCTAAGGAGTATAAGCGGAGCATAAATTTCAGCTTTATCTGTATATACTCGTTGACCAATTAGATACCAATAATAACCCACAGCTAATACAGCAATAACTGCCAAAAATATTCCAATTTTTTTAAACAATCCGCGATTTTGTTTTAGACGTGAAAAAATATTTCTTGAATTTTCAATTTGATTTTCCATAAAATTATTTAACAGCTTTATTAATATACTTTTTAACTTTGTTCAATTTTTTTTCAAGATTATTGGCAAATTTTTTTACATGTTCTAATTTTGTTAACACCACAGTATTGTTACTTAAACCAAAGACCAGCAATTTGTCACTCTCTTTCCACCCCATTTTCTTTCTAGTCTCCATTGGTACCACTACTTGACCTTTTTTTCCAATGGTAGTTGAGCCAAAAAAGTTGTCAAAATTTTTCATATTTTTTTTAATTAAGGATTTCCTACAAGTAGGATAATAGATTAGGATTATATATTAAATTTAACTGGTTGTCAAGGAACCAAACAAAATACAATATACACATAAAAAAATACAGGTTGTTCACTGTGTATATTATTATGTGTATATTGTATTTTGTTTGCATACCATGCTAGAATACTGATATGCAAGTTCCCTACCGCAAACCAGGCAAATACATGATACAAAAAAGTGACCCACTTATCACCGGGGCTAAACTTACTGAACTTGAAAAAGAATTAACTAAATTAAAAAAAATCCGACCAGGAGCTGCAGCCGAAGTAAGTCGTTTAGCTGAAATGGGAGATTTTTCTGAAAATGTAGAATACCAGTTAGCTAAAGGACGTTTACGAGGAATTAATAATGCAATTTTTAAAATAGCCAATCAACTTAATCAGGCAGTAGTGATTAAACCGCAAACACAAACCAATGAAGTACAAATCGGCCACATAGTTACCATTGAAACTGAAAACGGACCAAAAACTTATCAGATACTTGGTTCTGCAGAAACGAATCCTGGAACTGGAACAATTTCCCATAACTCTCCTCTTGGCTCGGCCTTAATGGATAAAAAAGTAGGAGACGTAATAAAAATAAAACTGACAAATAAAGAAATAGAATACAAAATAATTGAAATAAAATAATCCCGACTTTAGTCGGGATTATTTTATTTCAATTAAATTCTACTACTTAATACCTAATAATTCTACCTCAAATATCAGTGTGGCTTTTGCTGGAATTGGACCGTGACCAAACTCTCCGTAGGCTAAGTGATAAGGAATAGTTAATTTTCGCTTCTCGCCAATTTTCATTCCTACTACCCCCAAATCCCAACCCCTTATTACCATCCCAGCGCCCAAATTAAATTCAAATGGATCACCACGATCAACACTGGAATCAAATTTTTTGCCACTTTCAAAAGTACCAGTATAGTGCACTATTACTAACTGTCCATTTTGAGCCACATCCCCATCCCCTTCTTTTAATGTTTCAATTTTAAATTCTTCCATATTGTTTATTAAATAAATAATTAAAAATAAAGTATATTAAACTTTTTCAGAAAGTTAAAAAACCAGCCTAAGATACAATAAATATTACCACATTTATGAAAAAAGTAAAATATTACAACAGCTAACCTCTACTGAACCGACTTAATAAAATAAAAATGACCGTATTTAAACGGTCATTTTTATTTTTTGAATCATTAAGCCAATACAACATTGGCGGCGCGAGGTCCTTTTTCAGACTGCTCAACGTCAAAATTCACTACGTCACCAGATTTTAACTGGCTGAATTCAACACCACTCAAAGAAGAAGCGTGAAAGAAAATGTCTTTACTTCCATCTTCTGGAGTAATAAAACCAAAATTCTTTTCAGCTACTATTGTTTTGATAGTACCTTTCATAGATAATCTACGATTATTAATTAAATAAAGTCTACAGAAACCGACTACCTTTCTACGACGATATGGCAATATTATAACACAAAAATTTTAAACTGTCAACTCCCTAGCTAAATCTAGTGTTCAAACTCTTTATTTCATTTTTTTGACAGTTGTTTTTTTGGCAACAGCTTTACTCTTAGCAAAAACTTTTTTACCTTTTTTTGGTGTTTCTTCTGGAACAACCACTTTTTTTTCTTCTACTTTTTTTCCTACTTTTTCTTCTACAACTGGTTGAGAGGTATTAACATTTAAAGCCTTCATGATTTTTTCCAGTTTAGCGTTAATAATATCAAATTGTTCTCTATAATGCTCAGTATTTCTACCACCAGCAGCGCCACCTTTTTCAAAACAGTTACTGCAAAAAACAGGCTTTCCTTCTGTTGGCCGAAAAGGAACTTCACATTTATCTCCACACTTGCCACAAGTTGCTTCAAACATCTGTCTGTCACCACCAAAGCTTGGTTTGCTAAAACTAGGTCTGGAAAAATTACTCCCACCCATTGGTCTGGTTGAGCTTCCACCACCTTGTTTTTCAAAGCAATTACTACAAAAAATCGGCCGACCACCTGTTGGTCTAAAAGGAATTTCACAATCTTTACCGCATTCACTGCAAACCGCCTTATGCATCACTCTAGGACCTGAACTGGCACCGCCAAAACTTCGTCCACCACCACCAAATTCTCTTCTGCCAAATTCTCTAGGACCACGGTCATCCCCTGGTCTACTATCTCGATTAAATCTACCCATAATTTATGTTTAAATTACTTAAAATGTAATTTGTATAAGTTTAGCACAGTTTCAAATAAAAATCAATAGCAAAAATAAATTTAAAACTTACCCAAATCAAGCTCGCTATTAAATTCAATTTCTTTTACAAAATCAGGCATGTGGGAAATAAGGATAATTGCCCCGTCAAAATTATTTATAGCCTTGGCGATAATTGGAATATGACGAAAATTTATATGATTGGTTGGCTCATCTAGCACCAATAAACCCGGTTTCATGAGCACCAGTCGTGCAAAAGACAACAAACCCTTTTGGCCTTCAGATAAATGAGAAATTTTATGACCCATTAACTCACCGGTAATTAAAAAACCTGCGGCTACAGAACGCATCTCCTGAACATCCACCCCCTCAGCCAAAACGCTTTTTAAAGAATCAAAAACAGTTTGTTCATAGTCCAAAGTGGCAAAATCTTGACTATAATAACCAACAACAGTATCTTTCAAAATAACTGCGCCATCGTTAATATTACTTACTAATGAACGAAGCAACGTACTTTTGCCAATGCCGTTTGGTCCAGAAATTATTAGTCTATCTCTTTGTCGAAGTACAATATCCACTTCTTTGGTCACTGGTTCATGATTTTTAATTATCTTTACAGACTTAATAGTAACAATATTACCCACAATTTCTTGAGCAGGAATCTCAAATTCTCTAATAGTTCTATCTTCACGTCGCACATCCACTTTATTTTCTTCCATATCTTCAATTTCTTCTTTTAATTTACTAGCCAATTTTCGCATTTTACCACCTTTGTTAGCAAAAAAATTTACTTTATCTTTATTATCTTGTATTTCTTTTTCAAGTTGCGCATTTTTCTTTATTTCTCTTTCAATTCTAGCCTGAATTTCTTCAACTACTGAATAATAATCACCAACGTAGGTTTCTATTTTCCTAGTAAAGACATCTAAATATACCACGCCTTCAGTAAAACAATTTAAAAAATCTGCATCATGAGAAATAACCATAACAGTCTTATCGTACATCACTAAAAATTGTATAAGATGATCAATTCCCTCTTTATCCAAATTGTTAGTTGGCTCATCTAGAAGTAAAATATCAGGATTTTGAATTAAAGCATAAGCCAACAAAATTCTTGCCTGTTGACCACCCGACAAATCCCCTACTTTTCTGTTCAAAGGTACTGTTAAATTAACAGCATTCATTACTTTACTTATCTGACTTTTAATATTTCCAGGAACCTCTAAAAAAGCTTTACCAAAATATTCTTCTAAAGTTAGATTTAAATCTTGTTTTTCAACCATTTGTAAAGCGGTGGCAATAGAAGCATTACTGGTAATAAACACATTACCCTTAGTTGGTTTTAATTCTCCCTTTATTAATTTAAATATAGTACTTTTTCCTGCCCCATTTTGTCCCATTAAAGTTACTTTTGCACCTTTGCGTACACTAAAACAAACCTCATCAAGCACAGGTCTTCTTTCTACATATTCAAAGGTTACCTTGTCAAATCTTAAAATTACTTCTTCGGCCATGGTATTTTTACCATTAAAATTTATGTTATTGCGAGGCACAATAATCTCATAATTTAGATAAATTGTCAATAAAAAGGGATCCTCTTTAAATATAATGCTTAAGTGTATACACCAATTCCTGATTCTGGTCTGATGCTAATTTTTGCGTTTCACTGCCGTAGAGCCACTGTAAATATGGTTTATCAATACTGGCGATTTCCACAAAAGTTTTTCCTTTATATTTACCAAAATTGATTATATCTAATAAAACCGGCAGATCATTCAATTCCAACAATTTATTAATAATTTCTTCTTCTCCCAACAATTTAAATTTTTCTTTAATAATATTCTTCAAATATTCAAACAAAGACTCAAGCACCAAAATATCACCTAAAGCATCATGAGCAGCTGCCGTAATATTTAAACCCAAAAAGTACCTTAGATATTGCAAACTATACTGTTCACTTTCCAACAAATGTCTACTGATTCTTAAGGTATCAAGATATTTTCCAGCGTCCACACCTTCATTTTTTAATACTTGAATATCAAAAGGAGCGTTGTGTGCCACCAAAATATTTTCTTGTAAAAGCTCTGCTAAACTTATTTTATGTTTGCTTTCGGCAAAAAACGGTTTATCTTGCACCAGTTCATTGGTTATGTGATGCACAGCCATAGCACCAAAAGAAATTGGCACCACTGGCTTAAAAAATTCATTAACAACTTCGCCTGTACTTAAATTTTTATAAGCTAACTGCACCAACCGTTTGCTAATATCTCTATCAGTAGTTTCAGTGTCCAAAATAATAATTGACATAAAAAAATTGAGAATTATTTACGGAAAATTTTAAACTTTTTCAAACTATCTTTAATTTTATCCTGCACCAACAAACGAATACCCAACAACTCTAAACCAATCACCACAATCCAACCGGCGGGAAATAAAGGGATAAGATGTAAAATTAAACCTAAAATAACCAAAAAAATACCAAAAATTTTCTTTAAAGTATTTTTAATTTTAGTATCTTTAATTTTTTCTTTTAAATTTAAAGCCATTCTAAAATACCAACATTTCACTTAATAAGTCACTAACACCCAATTTTTTTTCTGCTGAATACGGCACAACTTTATAGTTACCCACCATATGTTGTATTTTCCCAAGTTGTCTGGCTAATTCTGTCTTTTTTACTTTATCAATTTTATTGGCAACCACCACCACATTTTTTCCATAATCATCAAACTTATGCAACACTTGTAAATCATCTTTTGTTAACCCCACTTCAGCATCAATGATAAAAACCACTAATGCTTGATCATAATTTGAACCAAAAAAATACCAATTACTCATTTTTTCTATCCAATCACGTTTTTCTTTAGGAATTTTGGCATAGCCATAACCTGGTAAATCCACCAAATAAAATGACTTATTTATAAGAAACACATTAAGCTCTTGAGTACGCCCCGGAAATGAACTAGTTCTAGCCAAATCTTTTTGGTTTACCAAAGAATTAATTACACTAGATTTACCAACATTAGAACGCCCAATAAAAGCAATTTGGGGAAGACCATTTTCAAGAATAGCATCCGTACCAACCACACTTTTTATAAATATTGCTGATTTAATTATCATAAAAATTATCTTACCAGTAAATCTTACCATTTATTCACTTATTTTACAACCCAATTACTTGTCCGGCGTAGCCCGCAGGCGAAGCCGGATTAAACTAAAAGGAACGGCTGTTTAGCCGTTCCTTTTTTTTCTTATTCTATTTTAGATCAATCGTAAACCCAAGACTATTTTCTGCTAATAACTCTTTCGTAGTCCAATCATAGGCGCGGATACGAATAGTGTAAGCGCCAGCAGCAAATTTATTCGTCGTTAAAGTCTGACTGAAAGTAGTGTAATCTTTCTCCCCTACCTTCATTGCCCATTTTCCAGTATTGGCTTGTAAGACCTTGCCATTTTCATCAATAACTTCACGCAACATTTTTACTGTTTGTTTTTTGTCAGTGCTATTGGTGTAAAAATATTTTACTTTAAACGTGGTAGGTAAAGCAACATTGGATTTGACTTTGGCTAAAGTGGCTGCATCAAAAGCAATATCAGTAGCACCAGACTGATCAGTGTTAAGGACAAAATATTTCTTGTTTACAGTAATCAAGAAGCTATTTTCATCTAATACTTTGTTTTTAGTGTCCAAAACCCTAACTTTTACGGTGTATACACCTTCTTTAAGAGTTGTAGGCAAAGCTTCATTTACTTTATTGGTATAAACAGCACCCTTCTTTAGAGATTTACTTGCAGTAGAGGTTTTAATTATTTTACCATTGGCATCCACTAATTGGCGAATTACTTTCACAGTAATAGTCTTAATTCCAGTATTTTGGTAAGTATAATTAAACTTTAAGACTGAGCCTGGATTGTAGACAGTAGAAATTAGATTACTCAAGACTACAGCTGAACCTGGATTGGACCGAACGACATCATTAACAACCACAGCTGGAGTGATAACCACGGCAGGAATAGTAATAATTGTTGTAGGAGCACTAACACCGCCAGGAACTGCTAAAGTAACATTAACTGTATAGGCGCTGGTTGTGCCTCCATCAGCCGAACGAAATTTAACATAGATTTTCTTAACACCATTACCAGAAGATAAGGTAAATTGTTTTGCAGATGAGTAAGTCTGCCAAGAAGCATTAACAAAATTAGAATCTTCAGAAATAGCCACATAAGCTGCATTAGCTGAACTTAAATCCAAAGTAATTGTAGGAGAAGACACTGTAGCAAGATTACCGCTTATAGCCACAGGAGTGGTACCCACGGTTGGAGGAATAGAAATGGCTGAGCTACCACCGCCACCACCACTTGATGGACAAACGCTGGTACTTTGAGTAACTGTACCATAACCAACAGTAACCACGCCACTAGCATTAACTCCATATACTTTAAAGGTGTAAGAAGTGGCGCAGGTTAAACCAGTATACTGATAAGAAGAAGTTTGTCCTGTAACTGCGCTGTCACTACCTTTTTGCACATTATATGAAGTAGCTGTACCACCACTCCAAGAAACTGTAATAGCGGTAGTAGAATCAGCTGTGGCAGTGACTGTAGATGGAGTGGCAGCCAAAGTATAAACAGCTGTAGCACCAGGACCATAAGTAGTGGTTGCATCGGCAAAGTTTTGGGCAGCCACAGATACGACATAACTAGTATTGGTAAGTAAACCAGTAGTGGTAGTAGGAGAACCACTACCTAATTGAACATAGCC
>CAILTG010000098.1 GCA_903837125.1 Candidatus Magasanikiibacteriota bacterium
TGCTGCTTCGGTTTGATTAACAATATTCATAAATTTCTAATTCACCTAATAATCTAATTCACCTAATAATCTAATTCACCTAATAAAATGCCAAATGATCAAATTTTATTTATTAAAAATAATTTAATTATTTTATTAGATGAATTAGGTGAATTGGAAATTAGGTGAATTTTAAATCTTCCTCCACCTTAAATAACTCTCCACAAATTTATCAAGCTCTCCATTCAACGTACCCTCATCATCCGTTGTCTCATAATCACTCCGCAAATCTTTTACCAAGTGATAAGGATGTAAAACATAAGAGCGAATCTGGCTCCCCCATTCTGGTGATTTATATTCACCGCGCAATTCTTGCTTTTGCTTTTCTTCTTCTTCATCTTTTAATTTTTGCAATTTGGAAAGCAAAATCTTCATGGCCACTTCTTTATTTTGCATTTGTGAACGTTCATTTTGACATTGTACCGTAGTTCCAGTTGGAATATGCACAATACGCACTGCCGAATAAGTAGTATTAACCGACTGCCCACCTTTACCCCCAGACATAAAAGTGTCAATTCGCAAATCTTTAGGATCAACTTGCAGGGTTTCGCTTTCTTCCAACTCTGGAATTACTTCAACCAAAGCAAATGAAGTGTGACGCATTTTTTCTGCATCAAATGGCGAAATTCTAACCAAACGGTGTGTGCCATGTTCAGATTTTAAATGACCATAAACATAATCACCCTCAACTCTAAATACTACGGATTTAATACCGGCTTCTTGTCCCCGAGTTTCATCAAACATAGTTGTTTTCCAACCCTTACTTTCAGAATATTTCAAATACATCCGGAGTAACATCTCTGCCCAATCCTGAGCCTCCGTACCGCCAGAACCAGAATGTATAGCCATTATAGCATTATGATCATCATATTTTTCGCTCATTAGTGTGGCAAATTCTAGCTTAGTTATTTCTTTTTCCAAATCAAAATATTGTTTTTCAATTTCTTCGCGTAAATTAACTTCCTTATCCGCTTCATCCAATTCCGCCATTTCCAATAAATCTTTAGTCTGTTTATCTAATTTATTCCACTGTTCCTGCTCATTTTTTAAATAACCCAAACGTTTACTTGTTTTAGTGGCCGCTGTTTGATTATTCCAAAATCCTTCCTCGCTCATTTTTGATTCTAATTTCTCAATCTCCAATTTTTTTTCTGCCAATTTTAACATTACCTTCAAATCAGAAAGTTTTTTATTTAATTCTTTTAATGATTGTACCAATTCGTGCATTTCCATACTCCAAAAAATACGAACAAAATACAATCAAAATACGATTAAAATATGAAACGAATACGACATCATATTTTATTAATATTTTAATCGTATTTTGATTGTATTTAATATGTTCTATTCTACCTCAATTTTTATTACTTGACAATAATTTACCTCCACTATAACATTAATTTATCCATAAATGGAGTTTGTCGCATGTTGCGACAGCCGAGTGCGGTCTCTCAGTGTGTCGGGCTAACGCTGGCCTTCAGCGGGTTGGTCGCCTTGACCGCGATTTCCGCAGGCCTTCGGGTCGGCGAAACGGCGGTCATTGCGGCTCTGTGTACGGCGGTGTCCGTGCTAAACTTCACTGAGACAGTGGTTGACACTGTCGAGGAACTCGCCCTTGCTCTGGGGTGATGGGGTGAAAGGAATTATCATGAAAAAAGAAATCCTCGGAGTTGCGTTCGTGTTGATCGGCACCCCGATCGTACTGGTCGCCTGGGGACTTCTGCTCCCACTCAGTGCCTTGGCATGGGGACGCCGGATCTTCGGATCCGCAAGGACCTGATGCACAAGACCACCACTCTGGTACCCCACCTCACCCCCTCCAGGGAGCCTCACTCCCGGGGGCCAGCTGACAATTTTTTGTTCTTTGATTCTCGTCAGTCCGTGCCCCCAAATTTTGAAAAAAATTTTAAAATTTGGGGGACTGATGATAAAATAAAAACAATCCCGACTGAGTCGGGATTGTTTTTTGTTGTATTTTATTATGTGTATTTTGTATCTTGTTTAGTACATTCCTCCGCCCATACCACCCATACCTCCACCCATTGGCATTTGTGGTTCATCTTTTTTTGGTAAATCAGTTACTACTGCTTCAGTAGTTAAAAACATACCTGCAATAGACACAGCATTTTGAAGGGCACTGCGAGTTACTTTGGTAGGATCAATAATTCCAGCCGCTACCATATCTTCATATTGGCCAGTGGCCGCATTGAAACCAAAATTGCCACTATGTTTTTTTACTTCATTCACAGCCACAGCTCCACTATAACCGGCATTTTCCGCAATCCAATATAATGGTTCTTCTAAAGCTTTCTTCAAAATTCCTACGGCCACCATTTCTTCATCATCTAATTTCAAATCATCCAAGGCTTTTAGAGCGCGAATTAAAGCCACCCCACCGCCTGGCACTACACCTTCTTCTACTGCCGCTTTAGTAGCACCAACAGCATCTTCAATGCGGTGTTTCACTTCTTTCATTTCAGTTTCCGTAGCCGCGCCAACCTTAATTACTGCCACGCCTCCAGCTAATTTAGCCAAACGTTCTTGTAATTTTTCTTTATCAAAGTCTGAATCAGTTTGTTCAATCAATTTTCTAATTTGTGTCACTCGGTCTTTCACAGCTTTTTCTTCGCCCCTGCCTTCCACAATTGTGGTGTTTTCTTTGGTAGCCGTAACTTTTCTAGCTCTACCCAAATCTTCTAACACAGTATTTTCCAATTTTAAACCGACTTCTTCAGTAATTAATTTTCCACCGGTCAAAATGGCAATGTCTTGCAACATTTCTTTTCTTCTGTCACCAAAACCAGGAGCTTTTACAGCCAACACATTAAATGTTCCTCGTAATTTATTTACTACAAAAGTTGCCAAAGCCTGACCTTCCACATCTTCAGCAATAATTACTAATTCTTTTTTACCACTCTGTGCCACTTTTTCCAAAACTGGTAAAATTTCTTCTACACTAGAAACTTTTTTATCAGTAATTAAAATATAAGGATCTTCATATTCTGCTTCCATACGGTCTGTGTTAGTAACCATATATGGCGAAACATAACCTTTATCAAAACGCATACCTTTGACTGTTTCAATTTCCATGCCAAATGATTGGGATTCTTCTACGGTAATCACCCCATCAGCACCCACTTCTTTCATGGCCTCCGCAATTTTTTTGCCAATTTCCGGATCATTAGCCGAAATGGCAGCCACATTGGCAATCTCATCCATTTCTACTTTTTTGGAAATCTTTTTTTGTAATTCTTGCACAATCGCTTCAGTAGCTTTATGCAGCCCGCGATTAAGAGCCACCGCATTCACACCAGCAGTGACATTTTTTAAACCTTCTTTAACAATAGCTTGTGCTAAAACAGTGGCAGTAGTTGTACCATCACCTACATCATCATTGGTTTTACTAGCAACTTCTTTAACCAATTCCACACCAATATTTTCAAACTTGTCTTCTACTTCAATTTCTTTGGCTACCGAGACGCCATCTTTGGTAATAACCGGCGCGCCATAACCTTTATCTAAAACTACGTTACGGCCTTTGGGACCCAAAGTAATTTTAACAGTATTAGCAAGAATATCTACTCCACGGACAAGTGCTTGACGAGCGTCGTCAGAAAATTTAATTTGTTTAGGCATAGTAAATTAAAATTAAAGGATACAAGAAACAAACAATTTTTAATTTTTAATTTATTTTTTGTTTGTATCTTGTTTCTTGTTATTTAAAAAATTATTCTATAATCGCCAGTATCTTCTCACTTTCAAGAATCTTATATTCCTCTTTCCCAATTTTAACTTCTTCCCCACCCCATTTTTCAAACAACACTTTGTCACCAACTTTTACTTCCATTTTAGCGCGTTCGCCATTTTCTAATAATTTACCTGGACCCACGGCCATAACTATACCCTCAGCCTTTTTTTCTTTTTCAATTGTTTCTGGTAAAAAAATACCGGACTTAGTTATTTCTTCCTCTTTGATTGGTTTGACGAGCACACGATCGCCGAGTGGACGAATGTTCATATTTTGTATTTTAAAAATTATCATTTATATTTTATCATTTATATTTTATCCAAAATAAATGATAGATAATAGACGACAGGTTGTACAAAGCAATTACTTATCACTCCACTTAATTGACTGATAACTGCTTAAATATTTTACTCTATTTTTAAATATTGTCAAGAGTCTAAAATTCACCTTTTCCACAATAAAAAAAACTCTATAGCTTTGAAACCAAACTGTGGTGGACAAATGCAGTGCTGTTTACTTTGGCCCTAAGGCCAAAACCAGCTAGCGTCCCAATGGGACCTGTGCCGCATTTGCTCCAGCAATTCAGTAAATTATGCTATAGAGCCTTTAGCGCGCTTAAATGACGCGCCGACTGTAACCAAACTACCCATAATACAATAACTTTAAAAATTAAGTAGTTTGCCCCCTCCTGGTGGCTCTCTTGATCCCCTGTTGACTGTTAATATTACCCATTCAACAATCAACCAAAAGCGTGATGATGATAATAATAATGCTTTTGACCTTGACCTATGACGACAAGGTTGTTTAACTGGGACCAAAAAAGCCTACAATAGGAGACAAGCTCAATATGCCGTCCAGATTTGATTTCGTGATGCCTGTCAGTATACACGAAATCGCTGGCGCGCATTTTGTGCCCGTCACCAACTCTAGGCTTTTAAAAACTATCGTTTCCAGCCTAAAGCTGGTGAACGCCCCTTAATGGCCTGAATTGTGAATATTTCTATTAGTAGTATCCCACTATAAAAGACCCTTGTCAACTAAGAAAACCCAATAAAATTTGGCTAAAAATGAAGGAGGAGTGGATAAAGAGTGCATCAGCTGTGCGAACCCTGTGGACAAATTCAGACTAAATTAGTATCTATTTCACTTTTTCGTAAAATTATAACAAAAAAAATCGCAGTCAGCATCAATCCAACATACGAAGAATAGAGATAATGGTCGGAAAATGCAATAATTAAATAACAAATTGCAGATAGCAGATAGAAACTTAAACGATTATTTGTTATTTGATATCTGGTATCTGATAAATGGTAAA
The DNA here is from genome assembly GCA_903837125.1 of Candidatus Magasanikiibacteriota bacterium. Taxonomy (GTDB): domain Bacteria; phylum Patescibacteriota; class Patescibacteriia; order Magasanikbacterales; family UBA922; genus CAILTG01. The sequence goes on from CAILTG010000098.1 coordinate 5,103, forward strand.
TGATAAATGATATTATAACAAATACAAATAATATTAATCCCACAATCCCCTCTTCCGCCACAAACAAAACTAAAACATTATGTACTGGCTGATATTCCCACCCCAACCGATTAGGATTTAATTCATAAAGCCCATAAGTATAATTCCCCGCTCCTACCCCCAAAACTGGATGAAGTTTAAATAAAGCCCAAGCTTCATGATAACCCTGCACCCGTTCTCTTGCCGAAGTTATTTCCCAATTAGAAGTTGGTAAAACTTTTACATCCGGCAAACGAACTTTTATTAAAAAAGAAAATAAAGAAGTGAAAACTATTAACAGCAACAAACTTAAACTGAATAAATAAAACGCCAATTTTTTTTCACCTCGCCAATAAAAATAAAATATGAAATAACCAATAGCTACAAACAAAGCTAACCAAGCCGAACGGCTAAAAGAGTAAAAAATAGCTGTAACTAATAAACAGTAACTAGTAATTAAAAAAAAGTTAAATTTTTTATATGACAAAAGTAAAATAAATAATATAGAAAATGTGAGATACCCGCCAAACACATTCGGATGGCTAAATGATCCGTAAGCGCGTAACCACCGGCCAACGTTATCGCTCGCCACAATTGAAGTACCGGCCGCGCTTAATTCGTGCGCTGCAATCCCCAGCCATTTATTGGCAAAAGTCATTTGCAATAAAAATTGTCCAATCCCTAAAAGCGCCGGAATTATACTTCCTACAACAAACCACTTTGCCAACTTTTGTTTTTCAAATGGACCGATGTAAATTACTAAAAATAACAGGACAGCTTCCATAACACGAATTGATTGTTGTAAGGCCAACGACTTGTCTGCCGACCAGATGATAGATGATAAATGATAAATGATAAATAATAATAATGAAAAAACAAATACTCTATCTTTAGTAATTTTTAGTTTTAAGTTTTTAGTTTTAAGTTTAAATTGCCGCCAATACCACACCATAAACAGAACCACTATCACCCAAAGTAATATTTCTGTACCATAAAAACCCAATGTCCCATATTCCCATTTCACACCACTCATAAACGCCGGGCGATAAATATAGATGGTTTGCCAAGGCAATAAAAAAAGAAACGTTTTAAGTAAAAAATTTAAAACATTGAAAATTGTAAATTGAACATTTTTTGAAAACTGTAAATTGAACATTGAAAATTTTATTAGGTGAATTAGAAATTAGGTGAATTAGAAATTTTTTCACACTTCGCCAACCACTCATCTCTATATTCCTCTCGCCTATCATTCTCATGAAATTTCATCATTGAATCCGTTATCACTACCTGAGTACCACCAACATTCTGGGTGCTTCGTAAATTCATTTTCATCTTCGCCTGTTGAATTCCCTTTGCTTGTTTTTCAATTAAATCACCATAACTACTACTCCACATTTTTTCAAAAAATATTTTCATAAATTCGCTAATCTTTTTATTTTTTTCTTTTAACTTTTCACTCACCTCAAACCCCTGCAACCCATTCGGCAAATACTTTTTCACCCACTGATTCGCCCTCATTACACTTTCATGCAATTTATCCGGATCGTAAATAGGAATTAAATTATTCAGCCAATAAATTAAATACACATCATCTTTTATGGCAATCTTTTCTAAATTTAAATTATCGTCCGTAACATAAAAACTCAAACAAATTTTATTCTTAATTTTAGTTTTGGTTCTTCTTAATCTAAATAAACTTAGAGACAGTGTGGCTAAAAATCGCGCTAACCAAATCCGGCCCTTATGCACAACAATAAAAACATCAATATCGCTATCTTCATCTGGAACACCTATACTCAAAGTATTACAAACAAACACTCCACGCACAAATGGCACCTTAGCTAATTTTTTAATTCCTCGTTTGGCAATCTTCATTTTTTGTTCAACCAACTTGACTTTCAATTGTCTACTATCAACAATGTTCTGACGGCCAGGTAAAAAATAAAATCCGTCTTTATGTTCAAATTGATGCAATTGCTCAAATTGCCCTAAATGGTTAAAAAAGTCAACATAAGAATATCCGCCACCGCCATGAGGCGGGATCCCGCCTCGACGGGACAAATCAGGATATCCGTATATCAGTAAATACCTAAACAACTCTTCTTTAGTTAGGGGGTAATCAAAAATATCCCAAAAAGCCAGGGTTTGTAGAATAGATTTTCTTAACTTATCTAACTCCATAACTTCTATATTCTATAACATATTTCCCAAAAACAAAAGACGTCCCAACCTAACGTCGAGGCGCCTTTACTTTATAAACTTTTAACTTTGCTCTCTCATCATCACTGGCTCGACACCAACGCCACTCCGTTTTGATCCATTACCAATCTTAATCTTAGCCTCAATCTTTTCCACATTATCCTCCACAATCATTTTTTTATCATCAATAGAGATCACTTGATTGCGACTAACCAAATATTTATCCAAACCAATATTCATACTAACCACTGATGACTTTACAAAATACTGCGCCACAGATTGCCCTTCAGTTTCAAACGCTACATCATAAACATACCCCAACATCTGGCCAGACTTTGTTTCAACTTTAATTTTTTTAAGTTGGGATAATGTTATACGCATAAAATTTCGTAATTCCGAACCCCACAGGGTGAGGTCGAAGATCCTCTGGGAGGAAATCGCTTTTTATTGCACTAAACTGTAAATAAATTTAATCCCCACTTTTAAATAACTGAAAGGGATCTCTCACTTCGTTCGAGATTATGCAATTTCACTCTCAATCTTCATCAGCCTATTATATTTCTCAATCCTCTCACTTCTGGACATTGATCCTGTTTTAATAAATTCAGAATTTACCGCCACTGCCAAGTCGGCAATAAAAGTATCCGCGGTTTCACCCGAACGATGAGAAACAACTGTCTGATAATGATTTTTCTTAGCTAAATAAATTGCATCAATTGTTTCACTTAAAGTGCCAATCTGATTTAATTTAATCAACACCGCATTAGCCACTTTTTCACTTATACCTTTTTGAATTCGTTTAACATTGGTCACAAATAAATCATCTCCCACCAAAGTTACTTTCTTACCCAATCTTTTAGTTAATTCCTGCCAATTACTCCAATCATCTTCCGCTAATCCATCTTCAATAGACAAAATAGGATATTTACTAATCCAGCCTTCATAAATTCGCATCATTTTATCGGCAGTGGAACCTTGTTTTTTATCAAGAAAATAATATTTTTCATGCTTATAAAATTCTGAGGCTGCCACATCTAGCCCAAGATAAACTTGTTTACCAGGAACAAACCCAGAAATTTTAATAGCCTCCACAATTAACTGAATCGCTCTTTCATTATTTAATAAGTCAGGTGCAAAACCACCTTCATCACCTACCCCGGTACTATAACCTTTTTGGCTTAACAGTGAAGCCAGTGAATGAAAAATTTGTGAACCCATGCGTACCCGTTCGGAAAATAATTTATTAATGGGAATAATCATGAATTCCTGAATAGACAAATTATTGTCTGCATGCCTTCCACCATTCAAAATGTTCATGGTGGCGATAGGCATTCGCCAACCTTTTTCTGGCAAACTGTATTGCTGACGAATATATTTATAAAGTGGCGTATTTAAACTATTCGCAGCCGCACGACAGGCAGACAACGAAACCGACAAAATAGCATTGGCACCAAGTTTGGTTTTATTTTCTGTCCCGTCAAATTCTATCATTAATTTATCCAACTTTCGTTGATCCAAAACATCGCGACCAACTAATAATTTGGCAATCTCCACATTAACATTTTTCACAGCTTTCAAAACACCTTTGCCACCATAACGTTTGGCGCCATCACGAAGTTCCAGTGCTTCATGGGTACCAGTAGAAGCGCCACTCGGCACTGAAGCAATGCCGCTTGAACCATCTTCTAATGTAACAGTGGTTTCAATAGTGGGATTGCCGCGAGAATCAAGAATCTCACGGGCTTGAATTTTTTTTATAAAAGTTTTGGACATAAAAAAATAATTTACTCTTCTTGAATATTTTCTTCAGTAGGAGTACTTTCAACTCTTTTTCTACCCCGATCAGTCTTATTATACAAAGTCCTCCGCCTCTTATTTTCTTCTCTTTCTCTAAATTCTTCCTCACGATAGGTTTTTGGTTTTATACCTTTATTTGCCACTTTAGGTAAATCAATAGCGTGGCCATCATTACCAATTTTTAAACCTTCTTTCCCAAGTTTACGATAGCGACCTACTGAACCCAAACGTCTGGTACCCTGAACATTAGGATTTTTTTGAAACGTACTTTCAACTACTTCATCATCTTCTGGATCTGTAATAACCACCTTTTCTACTTTTGGCGAAATTTCTCTTTTTGGAGGACGAATAACCGGTGGCAAATCTCCGCGAGGAATACTGGCTGGTCTAACATCTGGTAATTTAGGTATGGCAGGACGAGCTGGCGTCACTGCTGGCGTTTCTGGTTTGTTTAAAACTGGCAACTTTTCTGGTACGTCTGGAAAAGTTAAAACGATTTCTGCTGTTTTGGGAGTTGACTCTTCTTTTGATTGGGGAGGCTCTGGTACAGCAGGAGATAAATCAATTTTTTTTCTAAATAATCGACGAAGCCTGCCAATAAGACTTTTCGGGTTATAAAGTTCACCACTAGTTTGTTGTCTATCTGGAATTACAGGTATATTATTAGGAATAGCTGGTTCATCTTCTCCAGGAGCTTTAAGAATTAACTTTTCATTAACCAAAACTGCTCCAGCCGGTATATATTCGGTTGTTCCAGATTCAACTTTATTACTTAAATCTGATAAAGTTATTTTTATTTCTACTCCTCTGCTATCACCAATATATTCACCTAGTACTGCACTTTGTTCACTGCTTAATTTACCTTTGTGATTATAAGCATGAATTAATTTATCAACTTTTGCCACATCAATTGCTAATTTCCTAGCAATCTCTGTCTTGGTCCCACTTTCATCTAATACTTTTCCATCTACTTTTGATGTTTCACCTAAATTTTTGGTAATAATTTTAATTTTACTCTCATCTACGCCTAATTGCGGGAGATGTCCAGCAAACCATTTCTCAACCACTGCCAATCCTTTGCCTGCCAAAGAATAATTTTTTTGTGCGTCACCTTCTACACTCGAAGAACTCACCATACTTACATCCATACCAACTTCCCAAGGCTGTATATTGTGTTGTGCACAAAATGATTTAACAAAATTATCTAGTCTGCCTTCTTCTTGACCAAAATCTAATTGGCCTCTACCAACTTCATAATTTGGACTAAAACCTCTGCTTAAATCAAAATTACCAGTATCTTTCTTTCCAGAATGATCACTACTTATACCCAAAGATTCTTCCAAATCTATTGAACCATTATCGGTTGCACCAGCAGGTTTAACTTCTGAAGCAGACGTCTTGCCAGATGTTGAAACATCTACTGTAGATGCGGTACTTACTCCGGTCATTGTTTTTAAAACTGCAATAATCAAAACCGCATCTTTAAAAGTACTTCTAACCCAACCTAAAAAAGTTTCATCTTTAATTAACTCAGGAGCGTGCTGCTGCAAATCTCTACCTAAAATTGCCAATTCCTCTTCCACACTTCGTTCTCTTTGTTCCTTGGTGTGCCTCAAAGCTTCTAGCCTAGAAGCCAACTCTTCAGTACTTTTTATGTCAGCTAAATTAAAACTTCTTTTTTCTCCCATACTATTTAATTTTAAAAATTTTATGTTTTAAAACAGCAATTTTTTTATTATCTTTTTCAACTTTTTCTTGCTTCTTTTTCAAAAGATTATAGTCCTCAATAATTTTTTTTATTTTTTTATAAAACTCCAATTTTTTCTTCGGATCTTTTAAAATTCCCTGCAAGGCCTGTTTCTCTTCTCTAGTTAATTTGATATTTTCAACTTTTGACATATAAATTTAGTTTATTTTCTGTATTATAGAATATTTAGGTATTTCTACTTCACTCTCAAACCAAACATTCTTTCCTGCTCCTCCGTGTGCCTCTTCAACTTCTTGATCACTCATATTATACAACTTTTCCAAGATTATTTCGAGATCTGTATCGTTGGGACGAAGAATTTTTATTTTATCACCGACATATAAGGCGTTGTGGGGTTTGATAATAATCTTGTAGAGACGAGGCATTGCCTCGTCTCTACAGCATTCCACCACCTCGCCCACAAATTTTTCTTCTCCACCAATATGTGAAAATTCAGTATTTTGTTCAACAGTTTCACGACCCAACAAAAACCCAGTGGTGTATCCTCGTGTTAGTAGCGGATCTAAATTTTTAATCTTTAAATTTTTCAATCTTTCAATCTTTTTTTGTTTACTAATTTTACTCTGAGCTATGTCCATTCCCTCTTTGTATGTTTTAACAATGGTTGATAAATAAGCCACACTCTTCGCTCTTCCTTCAATCTTAAACGAAGTAATACCCGCGTCAATTAATTCAGGCAAATACTCAATTAAACATAAATCTTTAGAATTAAAAATATAGGTACCATTTTGGTCTTCTTCTACAGGAATTTTTTCTCCCGGCCTTTTTGGCTCTTCCACAAATCCTTGTAAACCGTTAATTTTATACTTCCACCGACACACCTGAGCGCAATCTCCAAGATTAGCCGACCGACCAGTCAGCCACGCACTTAACATGCAGCGACCTGAATAACTCATACACATTGCTCCGTGCACAAAATATTCTAATTCTATTTTTGGAACTAATTTATGAATTTCTTTTATTTCTGCTAAAGTTACTTCTCTACCCAGGATAACTCTCTTTACTCCCTGATCAGACCAAAATTTTACTGCTTGCCAATTGGTGGCATTGGCTTGGGTAGATAAGTGAATAGCTATTTTTGGACAATATTTTTTAGCCACCAAAATAATTCCCGGATCAGAAATAATCAAAGCATCTGGGTACCATTGATTTAATTTTTTAAAATAAACCGGTAATAATTTTAAATGTCGATTATGCGCGTAAATATTCACTGTTATATAAATTTTTTTTCCTAATTTGTGTGCCTCAAGAATAGCTTTTTTTATATCATCCAAACTAAATTTATTAATCCGTACGCGTAAACTAAAATCCGGTATACCAACATATACCGCATCCGCTCCATAAGCAAAAGCATAGACCATTTTTTCTGGACTTCCACCTGGCGCTAATAATTCCAATTTATTCACACTTTAAAACTTTATAAACTTTATAACTTCGCCCGGCTGATTCTAATTAAACCCGAACAAGGAATAATTTTTATATCCTTCTTTTCCAATTCATCCAAAAACAAATTCATCCCAAGTGAATCAGAAGCTATGTGACCAGCAATAATAACATTCAGATAAGTACCCTTGGCCTCAATAAAACTTTTTTCATTCATATGCATGCCAATAATAGTACTCACACCAGCTTTGGAAAGTTCCTGATAAATTTTATCTGATGGCGAAGTACCACCGGTCATATCTACCAAAAATTTACCTAAACGACTTTCTGGACGACCAGAAGTAATTTTAGGTCCAGCTGCTCGACGTTTGGCTTCCGCGTATTCTGGAAGTTCCATTAAGCATTCCACTACTTCACCTACAGTTTCTGGAGCTTTTTTCTTTAAATGATCAGTCAAAAATTTCTGCACCAAATTATCCGTAAGAGTGTGAGTGTTCATCAAATTCACTTTTAATAAACGAGCAGCGTCAATTTCCCGATAATGATTGGCTGGATGCACACTTCGCCCCACTTCGCTGATTCTTTCAGACATTATACTCTCGGCTACGTGAACCGGCACGCCCAATTGACCAAACATTTCTATTTGTAAATCCATCACTTCGTGAAGTTCAGCTAAAGATTTACCAATGGGATGATGAGCCAAAACCAAATCAATTTTTTCTCCCCGTTCGGCAAGCTGAGTTGATAAAATAATTTCGCCCACACCAATATCTATACCAGCCAAAATAGTCTTCACTTCAGTTTTTGGACTGTCAATCAGATGAGCACTAGAATCAGCATAAGGATCAAATAATTTAGTTTCATCAAAAAACTTTTTTTCATCTTCAGAAAGTGACTCATGATGTTTTTTAATATTGGCCAAATATCTTTTTATACCTTTTTCACCTCGAGGATCGGCCTTTAAACCTAGTTTAAGAGCTAACTCATACACTTGTTGAATGGTCATATTTTTATAAAAAATTAGTAAATTACAAAGTCATTCTAACAGAAAAAACAGAGCAGGTCAACCCTTGTTTATTGACCGATTTACTGCTAAAATAACCTTATTACTTAAAAATTTATAATATGTCCATAATTACCAATAAATCATACAAAGGTTTAACTATTACAGATGCTGAAGCATTATTAAAACAATATGGCCCAAATGCCCGAAAACCAGGTAAACAAAAAACCTGGTTAAAAAGAATTTGGGGAATTGCTGGCGAACCAATGATGCTACTTCTTTTAGCAACTGCGATAATTTATTACTTTTTGGGAGACAAACTAGAAACAATCATTTTATTATTTTCTATTATCCCCATAATGTTAATGGAATTTTTTCAGGAAACAAAAACCGATGAAGCTATAAAAATATTAGACAAAATGATTACCGAATACTGCATGGTAATCCGGATGGGCAAAAACCAAAAACTTGAAGCTAAATATTTGGTACCCGGAGATTTAATTTATGTAACTGCCGGCGACAAAATTTCAGCCGATGGTTATATATTAAATTCTTATGGATTATCTATTGATGAATCAATTTTAACCGGTGAATCAATCACTGTAATAAAGGGCGCAATTAAAGATGGAGTAGAATTAAAAGAGGAAAATCAAGTTTATCAGGGAACCATGGTCACTCAAGGTGAAGGCTATATAGTAGTAGAAAAAACCGGTGATAACACCAAATATGGACAATTAGGAACTTTACTAGAAAAAATAGAATCAATTAAAACTCCTCTCCAGCAAAAAATCCACAACCTAGTCCAAATGGTAGCAGTTGGAGCTATTATCATAGCCGCCTTTGTAGCCCTAATTATAACTATAAGTAATGGTTGGGCCAAGGGTTTGCTATCTGGTTTAACTATGGCCATGTCTTTAATCCCTGAAGAATTCCCTGTAGTCTTTTCCGTATTTTTAATTATGGGAGTTTGGCGCATGACGAAACAAAAAACACTAATTCGTGAAATGGCCATGGTAGAACTTTTGGGTTCAGCCACGGTAATCTGCACCGATAAAACCGGCACTTTAACCGAAGGTAAAATGACTTTAGAAAAAATATTTTTTCATGAAGAAGTTTTAAATTTAGAGGAGGTAAAAAAACATCAGAAAAATTTTACTGAACTATTGACCACTTCGCTATTATCTCTAGAACAAATCGCCATTGACCCGATTGAAATAGAAGCCCAAAGATTTGCCAAAGAACTAGGAATTGATGTAGACAAATTTTATGAAGAGCATACTCTAGAAGAAGACTCGCCTTTTAGTTCTGATAGCAAAACTGTTTCCCATATTTGGAAAAATAACAAAGAAGAATATTTTCAATACACAGCCGGAGCACCGGAATCTATTTTGAAATATTCTAAATTAAATAATCAAAAGAAAACTGAAATAGAAAAAGTTTTAGAAGAAAATTTTGACAAAGGCTACCGCGTAATTGGTATAGCAAACAAAAAAACACAAAGAGGAGATAAAATAAATTTAAACAATTTAAATTTTATAGGATTCCTAATTATGAGCGACCCCCCACGAAGTGGGGTAAAAGAAGCCATTGAACTCTGTCAAAAAGCCGGCATTAGAATTATTATGATTACGGGTGATAACAAATTAACCGCTCACAATATTGCTGAACAAATTGGCATGAAACATAATGAAGAAATTTATGATGGCACAGAGCTTAGCAAACTAGATCCTGACGCTCTACTTTTTGAAGTTACCCACCACGATATTTTCGCTCGCGTTCAGCCAGAACAAAAATATTTAATTGTTGAATCTTTGCAAAAACATGGCGAAATTGTGGCCATGACCGGCGACGGCGTAAATGACGCGCCAGCTCTTAAAAAAGCCAACATTGGTATAAGTATGGGAATTCGCGGCACTGAAGTTGCACGCGCTGCTTCAGGTATGGTGTTAATGGATGATAATTTTGCTACTATAGTGGGCGCGGTTAAAGAAGGTCGAAGAATTTACGACAACCTGCGTCAATCTTTCACTTTTCTTTTTTCATTCCACATTCCGATTGTTGGCTTGGCCATTCTACCTTTATTTTTAAATCAAAATTTAATTTTTACCCCCATTCACATTATCTTTTTAGAATTAATTTGCGATCCCGCTTCGGTACTTGGATTTGAACGCGAAAAAGCCAGACACAATTTAATGCACGAACCTCCCCGACCAACCAAAGAACCTTTAATTAATCCCCGACTTTGGCTAAAAATAATTTTACAAGGTTTAGGAATTACGGCTGTCAGTTTTGCTTTTTATTATCATTTTGCTATTACTCACGGCAATGCCGAATTGGGCCGCACTGTGGCTTTTGGTTCATTAGTTATCTCGCAAATATTTTTAATTTTAATCAGCCGCGAATGGGAACAAGTTATAGCTAATCGCTTGTTGCTGCTAATTTCCGGTTTGGTAATTTTATTTTTAGGATTAATTATCTATCTGCCGGCCTTACATCCAGTTTTCAAACTTACTTCACTGAATTTAAAACAATCATTATATATGATTGTCTGGCCGCTAATTATGGTCCTGGCCATAAAATTAATTTTAAAAATTAAA
>CAILTG010000099.1 GCA_903837125.1 Candidatus Magasanikiibacteriota bacterium
CGAGAACTTTTGGTGATAAAGAAGAAATGATTTTCTTGGGTCGTGAAATTCATGAACAACGTGATTACAGTGAAAAAACTGCTGAAAAAATTGACGAAGAAACCAGCCGTTTTATAACAGAAGGCATAGATCGAGCCAAGGAAGTATTATTGACACATCGTGACAAGTTAGATTTGTTGGCTAAGGTTTTGATGGAAAAAGAAACTGTTGATAAAAAAGAATTTGACGAATTAATGAAGGTAAGTTAATAAGTAATAATTATAATTGCAACATAGTGTTTAGAGCGAGCCCCCTCTCCCGAGTTGGGAGAGGGAATAACAAGAATACAAAAACTCATTGCTAAGTGCAATGAGTTTTTTGTAGCCGATGTTTTTTTTAATTCTTCTTTTTCGCCCCATCAATTAAGTTGATTTTCACGCTATTGGTGGTTTTTTTATTCCCCTGCCAGTCGTAAGCTTCTGCCCAAAGCTGATAAGCTCCTAAAGGCATGTCGCTAGAATAATATAATTGTGAAGTTTCTGTTTCATTTCTGACCAATCTTTTCTTTTCAATTAATTTTATTTCACCTTTAGGATTTTTGTAGAAAAAAGTAAGATCAGCAACATTAAGAGGAGCTTCTAATTTAACAGCCAAATTTAATGGTAAGCTGGAAGAGGCGATTGTTTGGTTGTCGGTTGGAGTTAGCCAGTTAACACTAAAACCTTGATTACTACTGGCACCTGCGATAGCGAGGGTAACAGAAGATGTTTTGTCAGTGCAATTGTCAATATCATCGCAGACTCTTATTTTCAATTGATAATTGCCAGCAGGTAATATGTCTAAATTTCGGTTTAAACCAAAAGGAAAAGTAAAATTGGTGGCGAAAAGACGGTCATTAAAATAATACTCACTACGGTTTATACCTCTGGGCGCAGAGCCTTGAATGGTAATTTCTGGCAAGGCAGTGGTAATAGTTTGACTATCGCTTAACCCCCAAACTGTAAAATTGGGTCGGTTTTCAAGTGTGTGTAGGTTGTCTGATTCTTTTGGTGGCTCGCCGGTAGCGAAAGTTGGATCTTTCTTTTTTTGTTTATCAACCCATGAGGCCACGCCTTTTTCCCACAAAGCAAATTGTGGGTCAGAAGCAGGATTAGTTGGTGCGTCACCATTAGGATTATTTTTATCGATATAATAAAGTAAGTCATGAGGAACGATAAAAGATTTTTCTTCAATTAAATTTACTGGTGTTAAATCAGTAGCCAGCAATCCGGATGATTTATCAATCTTAATTTTATTTTCGCCGAGGCCCTGACCCATAATAATTGGTTTAGTACCCTCTGGAATCGTATAAGGATTAAAATTTTCCACCGGAGAATTTGCCAACGCCTCTCTCATATAATCTCGCCAAATTGGCGCAGCGACTTGAGAGCCATCAGCGCCAATTTTCATTTTGCTATTATCGTTATTACCAGCCCAAACACCTGTTACCAAACTTGGTGTATAGCCGATAGTCCAAGCATCGCGATAATCATTAGTGGTACCGGTTTTGGCAGCTGCTGGACGATTGCCGAGAACTAAATAATTATTAGCGCCAAAGACATAAGAGCGGGCAGCATTATCAGACAGAACGCTATTTGTCATACGCGCGATATTAGCAGAAAAGACTTCAGTAATTTTTGGTTCTTTGAATTCTTCCAAAATTGTTCCTTTCTTATCTTCAATTTTTAAGACAAAATTTAACTCTGGTAATTTTCCTTCCTGAGCAAAAGCGGAAAAAGCATTGGTATGTTCTAAAAGTTTGACTTCTCCGCCACCCAAAACTAAGGTTAAGCCATACTGATCTTTATTAGTTAAAGTAGAGTAACCAAGTGTTTGCGCAAATTTGATAACATTGTCGATGCCGGCCAAATACAAAACTTTAACAGCTGGAACATTTAATGACCCAGCGAGAGCCATGCGAAAACTAACCGGCCCATGGTCTTGACCGTTGTAATTTTGCGGCGTGTAAGGATTGCTTTCATCAGTTGAAAAATTAGTGGCCACATCGTAAATTTTTGTTTCTGGTAAATAACCTTTAATAAAAGCTTCGGTGTAAGCTATTGGCTTGAACGATGAACCAGGTTGTCTTGGTTTCACAGTAACATTAACTTGGCCATCGATGGTGGTATCAAAATAATCACGTGAGCCAACCATGGCCAGAACCTGACCAGTCCTTGGATCAATCGAAACTAAAGCAGCATTGCTAGCATTGTACTTAACTTGATTTTTTAAAGCATATTCTTTAACGACTCGCTCGGCAATTTTTTGTTTTTCAACATCCAGAGTGGTGATAATTTTTAGACCACCTTGCTCAACAGTTTTTTCACCATATTTTTCTGATAATAATTCTTTGAGATACATGACAAAATGAGGAGCTGTAATATTATCAATACGGTTTTGGAAAGCTAGAGGTGTATTTTTAGCAGTTTCAGCCTCTTCTTTGGTAATGTATCCTTGCTCAACCATTAAGTCTAAAATATATTGTTGGCGAGCAATTAACAAGTCTTTATTCGGACCATAAGGAGAATATCGACTAGGGCCCTGTGGCAAAGCAGCCAGAATAGCCGCTTCGGCTAAATTTGTATCCTTAACGGATTTGCCGAAATAATATTGGCTAGCTGCTTGCACGCCATAAGCACTGGAACCATAGGGAATTTCATTTAAATACATTTGCAAGATTTGATCTTTGCTGAATTGTTTTTCCAAACGATAAGCTAATATCAATTCTTTGATTTTGCGGGTAAACTTTTTTTCATTTGTTAAAACAGCATTTTTTACGAATTGCTGGGTCAGAGTCGAACCACCCGCTTTTTTGTTAAATAATATATTGGTAATAGCGGTACGAGCAATAGCCCAAATGGAAAAACCACTGTGATTGTAAAAATTTTTATCTTCAATGGCGATAGTAGCCTTTTGAACATTTTTTGGAATATCTTTTAGGTCGACTAAGGTTCTTTTTTGATCACCACTTATTTCATAGAGAATTATGGTCCCTGTTCGGTCATATATTTTAGTGCTCTCAGCTACTTCTCGATTTATTAATTTATCAGGACTAGGCAGACCTTGGGATAAAACAACGAAACCTAAAATTATAATTATCAATAAGATACCGCCGCACCAAACGCCGAGCCTGATTAATACTGGCCAATTCCATTTTTCATGGCCATGTTGGTCTTGGTGTTTTAATTTTTTCTTGTTGGTTTGCCATGATTTACCGATTTTAGCGGCAGTTGAGGCCATGGGCTTAGTTCCCTCGTTCTTCCATGATTGAGGCGATTTTAAAGGAGGTGTTGATAATTGTGGGATAGGCATATATTTATGGCTAAAAATAGAATAAAAACAGGTTTAGTGTAACAAAAAAAACTTAAAATTACAATGCAGTGGCAAAACTACAACCAATCTATTTTAGGGCTGATTTTAAAACATAAATTTCAGCCGTTTTGTCACTATACACTTTTTCCCAGTCAGGATTGGTCACTAAATAATATTGGACAAAATTTCGAGGACTGTTAATTTGTTGATCGGTAAAACCAAAATATTTGTCCAAAAAATTTAAATGATAATATCTTTGTTTTGTTGGCCAAATAACTAATTGGATATTTTCTTCAATTAGTTTTGAAGGTATCAATTCTTGTTTTTTAAAATCAGAAAAAACTTCTATCATAGTTCGACCATGATATAGTTTTTGAGGTAAGCGACCGTCAATAAACAATTGCCAATCAGGCAAGGTATATATTAAATACCCGCCCCAGTCATAGTAATTTAATAATTTTAAATTTTTTAATGAAGAATTATTTTTTAAAAATTTGCTAGCTCCTATTGGAAAATTAGCGCCATAAGAATCAAAAGGCTGGTTAACAAAATTGATATTAATTAACTGCCAAGCAATCAAATTTATTAATACCGCGGTTATAAAAAATTTGATCCAACCGGAATTAATAATATTCTGTCGACTATCATCCTCTTTGATTAGTAAAGGCAAAAGAAAAATGTGGCTAGCTATAAAAAGTAATTGGAAATGTCGAATGGAATTGCAGCTAAAACAGACTAATAATCCCAAGAGCAGCCAGGTAAATAAATTTTGAGCTTTAAATATTTTAGCGCGGGCAGTTATCCACATATTAAGCACCAAGGCGAAAAAAATAGCCAAAAATAACAGTTTGAAATAATGAATTGGGAAGCTAGTGATAGGCAGCCACTCACTAATCTGCGACATATAGGCGGTATTTCGATATTCGAACAGTAAGTCGTAAAGCTTTAAACCATAAGGAGTAATAAAGGTAATAAGAATTGGGCTGATAGCTAAAACTAAGTCGTTAATTTTTATCTTTTTCTTTTTGACAATTAAACGGCAAATAATATATAGCCATAAAATAATAAAACCGATAATAAAACTAGCGTGACAACATGCCCATAACCAAAACAAAGGCAGTAGTATTAAATTTAATTTAGTTAAATTTTCTTGGTCCCAAAACTTATTTAGTAAAATTAAAAAAATAGTAAAAAAGCATAAACCTAGCTCTTGAACACGTACGCCTAAGTGACCGCAAATTGCTAAAATCCCCAGTGTTTGCCAGGCCATAATTAACAAATCACCTTGTTTCTTTTTTTGTTTTATTTCAATTGCCAGCCAAATCAAAATGATGACAATTATTAAAGCGTAAAAAATATTTACCAATGGATAACCACCCCAGCTATTTAAACCAAAAGTTAATAAATTACCTAGCCATTCGTGATCAACCCAATTTTGTCCAGCCAGCGGCCACATGTGAATTTGCGCTGTTGGTAATTGTTTGCTTGTCCAAATGTCTTGCCCGAATTTTAAATGCCAACCATAATCATTATCCAAATAACCAAAAGAGTTATTAAGTAGCCAGGCGAAAATAAAAATATAAAAGAAAAGCCATAACCACCAGGGTTTCAAATTTAATTTTTCGATTAGTTTAGACATGTAGAAATATTTAATAGTCTTCTAAAAACCTAGATTATCTTAAGTCTAACACAGATTTGTAGTAAATCAAAAACTATGGTATTATTTAAAATATCAAGATTATAAAATCTGCTTTTATGGGTAGGTGACTATCTAATTGGCAAGATTATTTTAATAAATTTAATAATTAACTAAACTAAGTAGCCTTTGGTTATAAAGGTGAAAGGAGGTGGCTTATGAAAAAATTTTTATCCATCAATTACAAATGGGTTATTGCCATTTTATTGGCATCAAACATGGTCATGGTTCCAGCTTTTGTTCACGCACAAAATAAAGTTGATGTTTGGGGTGACGAAATCACGGGGACTAGTAATACTGGTTTGACTGTTTTCGAAGGCATTGGTCTAGGCAATAGAGATCCTAGAAAAATTGCTTCTAGTGTCGTCCAAGTTTTGCTTGGTTTCCTAGGCGTTATTGCAGTGGTTTTGATTTTATTCGGTGGTTTCAAATGGATGACTGCCATGGGTAATGAAGACAAAGTCGATGAAGCTAAAAAATTAATTTCTTACGGTGTCGTAGGTTTATTAATTGTTCTAGCAGCCTTTGCGGTTTCCGTCTTTGTTCTCAATGCTATGTTGGGTGCTACAGGCTCAAATTCATCACCAATTCCACAAGTAGACTAATATTTCTAGCGCCCCGATTTTTTTCGGGGCGCGTTTTGAGCAGACAAGTATCTTGTCTTCTCAAAACGCGAAGCTTATGAAAAAAATTTCCACGTTACTATTCTTATTATTAATAGCACCGCAGTTTGCTTTAGCCGCCTATGGTCTTGAAGAAGCAGGCGGTAATTTGCCACAAGGTCAGGGAGCAACTTTTTCAGACAAGTTAGCTTCGGCCTTAGGTTCGGTTATCGGATCTTTTTTGGCATTTTTGGGCGTTATTTTCTTGGTTTTAATGATTGCCGGTGGTTTTATTTGGATGACAGCTAGTGGTGATGAATCCAAAGTGACTAAAGCCAGAAATATGATAGTCGCCGCTGTTATCGGCTTGATTATTGTCTTGTCAGCATATGCTATAACAGCTTATTTGGGTGACAGCGTTATTGGTAGCATAAAATAAATTTATGATAAAAGCTTGGTATTTTAGTTTCCTGGCTGGCGGTTTATTAATAACTCGCCAAGCGCAAGCAGCTCTGGGCGGTTTAGAGATTACCAGTGACAAAATTGGCTTGAATAAAGAAAGTTTGTGGGTCCTTATTCCTCGGCTCTTGAATTGGATTTTTGGATTTTTGGGTATAATTTTTTTAGTTTTAATAATGGTTGGTGGTATTATTTGGATGACCGCCAGTGGCAATGAAGCGCAAACTAAAAAGGCAGGCAGTCTTATGACAGCAGCAGTAATTGGTTTGGTTATAGTTGGTGCCGCTTTTGCCATAACAGCTTTCTTGGGCGATACTTTTGGCCCTAAATAATATGAAAAAACTTTTTGCATTTTTTAGTATCTTAACTTGGTCACTCTGGCCGAAGTTTTATTGTGCTGCCGCTAATCTGAAAGATGCTTTTGGACCAAATTTTTTAGATAAGGCAGCTGGTGGTGATGGCGCTGGTTATAATACCGCTCAAAGGAGCATCGACCCAATTATCGGTAATGTTATTTTGATAGTCACTTCATTTTTAGGTGTCATTTTTTTAGCCCTGATGATTATGGGTGGTTTTACTTGGATGACTGCCATGGGCGATGAAAAAAAAGCTACTAAAGCCAAAGATATGTTGACAGCGGCAATTTTAGGATTGATTATCGTTGTGGCTGCTTATATGATTACTTACTTTGTCTTTAAAAAAGTGGTGGGCCAATCATTAGAAGTTGGTCAATAATAAAACTATGTTAAAAAAAATATCTAAATTGTTAATTATTCCACTTGGTCTTATTGTAATGTCCGGTGTTGCTCAAGCGCAATTTTCTACCACCTCCACTGTTGATACCACCCAAGTTTCTAAACCGCTTGACCGAGTAAAAAATATTTTAGGCGAAACACCTTCCTATAATTATGACACCAACGAAGAGTCGTTAATGGCCTTTGTTAGTGATGTGATAAATATCTTTTTGGGTATTTTGGGTAGCATTTTTATTTTCTTAATAGTTTATGCTGGTTATTTATGGATGACAGCTGCTGGCGACGCTAGTAAAGTTGAAAAAGCTCAACATACTTTAAAGGTGGCAATTATTGGTTTGATAGTTATAGCCGGCTCTTATGCAATCTGGCAATTCCTCTTTGTTAGATTATTAAGCAATTAATATGATTAATAAATTATTAAAATTTGTTTTTATCTTAAGCTGTTTGGTGGTTGTTCTGCCTAAAGTGGCCTTTGCTTTTCCGGCTTTTGAA
>CAILTG010000100.1 GCA_903837125.1 Candidatus Magasanikiibacteriota bacterium
ATAGAATTAAAAATTAATAATTTATTTAATATGACTCCATATCGTCAAGAAACCAATAATTTGGGAAATCAGTCGGTGCGTTTTTATAAATTTATAGCTTTGGCTTTTTTAATTATTACCATAGTGCTTTTGGGAGTAATTGTTTTTTCTTCTACTAAAAAAGCTACCATTACCATTACTACCGAGGCTGAGCCTGTAGATGTAAATTTAACAGTGGGTGTAAATAATGATAAGGAAAGCTATAATGTTTCTGGCAAAGTTGTTTCTACTACGGTAGTTTTAACAAAAAATTACCAACCAACTGGTTTGCAAGCCGTGGCTGGTTCGGCTACTGGGAAAATGGTTATGCATAATGATGGTATAACAGCTCAAGCATTAGTTGCCACCACCCGTTTGTTAACGACCGAGGGAGCACTTTTTAGAATAAAAAGTAGCGTTGTTTTGCCAGCTGGGAAAACTGTGATAGTAGATGTTTACGCCGATCCAGGCAGTGCTGTTAGTAGTACCGGAGTTGGCAAGTTAACTGTTCCAGGGCTTAATCAAGAAAAACAAAAAACTGTTTATGCTACCAATGACCAGCCAATTAGTGGTAATAAAATGGTGGGAGTGATTTCTGCTGATGATCTAAAAAAAGCTGAAGATAATTTGAAAGGGGAATTGGAAAAAACTGGGGAAAAGATTTTGAGTGATCAATTTTCCAATTTAAAAGGAGTATTTATTATGTCTGAATATTCATTTGATGAAAGTCAGGCCAAGGCAAATAGCCAAGTTGAAAGTTTTAGCATCACTGGCAAGGCGGTTTTGATAGGAGTATTTTATGGTCAAACCGAGCTTAATGTATTAGCTAAAAAAGAATTAGGTAAACAAATAGTAAATGATGCTGAAATTTTGAGTTCAACCGATAGTACCGCCAATGTAAGTTTAAGTGAATATGATTTAAATAAAGGAACAGCCAAAATAATGGTTTCTTTAAATGGTTCAGTGGAATTAAATTCTGAAAGTAAAGAATTGCAAAAAAATAATTTTTTCGGTAAAAGTGAAGAAGAAGTTAGAAGATATTTGTTATCTCTGGATCATGTTAAAGCTGTGGATATTAATTTTTCTCCAGCTTGGGTGCGAACTGTACCTGCTATTGCTGATCATGTGAGTGTGGTAGTGAAGAAAGTGGAGTGAAATTGACAAAAAATTAAGAATATTATAAAGTGTATTTAGGTGATTGAGATGGTTACCAGCCATCTTCCGTCCAAGACGGACCTGTAAAGGCCAAGCCATAGATTGAAAGTTAAATTTCGGGTGGAACCGTCCCAATGTATAATTGAGACCCCGATGCTATTTATTAGTGTTGGGGTTTTTATTTAGCATTAATTTAGACAGCTTAAATTATAACAATATGGAAAATGAACAATTAGAAATTCAACGTCATTCAGCCGCACATTTGTTGGCCGCTGCCGTACAAGCACTTTATCCTAAGGCCAAATTTGGTGTAGGGCCGGTAATTGAAAATGGTTTTTATTATGATATAGATTTTGGCGACAATATTAGCGAAGAAGATTTAAAAGAAATTGAAAAAAAAGCCAAACACTTAACCAAACAGAATTTAAAATTTGAGAGAGAAGAAGTGAAGCTGGAGGAAGCAATTGATTTATTTGAAAAAATAGGTCAAGTGTATAAGGTGGAATTGTTAAAAGATTTAAAAGAAAAAGGTACTACAAAAATAAATGCCGAAGAATTAGAGAAGGTTGGTTCTGTAGTTGAAGAAGTTAGTTTGTATAAGACGGGAGAGTTTGTTGATCTTTGTCGCGGGCCTCATGTTGGTTCAACCAAAGAAATAAATCCCGACGGTTTTAAGTTGGTTAAATTAGCTGGAGCTTATTGGCGCGGGAGTGAAAAGAACCCTCAATTGCAAAGAATTTATGGAGTATATTTTGAAACTAAAAAAGAATTAGATGAATATCTAAAAATGTTAGTAGAATCAGAAAAAAGAGACCATCGTAAAATTGGCAAAGAACAAGAGTTATTTATGATGCATGATTTTGCTCCGGGCATGCCGTTTTTTTTGCCTTACGGTCAAGTTATTTTCAATGAATTAATTAAATTTACTCGTGAGATTTCTTATGGTGAAGGTTATAGTGAAGTAAAAACTCCACAATTATTTAATGCGGAATTATGGAAAGTTTCTGGACATTGGGATCATTATCAGGAGGTAATGTTTCATTTTCATAATGCTGATGATGATATAGACGTTGGTGTAAAACCCATGAATTGTCCGGGTCATATGTTGGTTTTTAAAAATGGTTTACGTTCTTATCGGGATTTGCCACTGCGTTTGGCGGAAACTACCACACTCTATCGCAATGAAAAATCTGGTACTTTGCATGGCCTAACTCGCGTGCGAAGTTTGTCACAGGATGATTGTCATATTTTCTTACGTGAAGAGCAAATTTTGGAGGAAATTTCCAATTTATTGGGGAAAATAAAAATTATTTATCAAATGTTTAATTTACAAATTGATGAGATTCACTTATCTACTCGTCCGGAAAGTTTTTTAGGTGAAATTGAAGTGTGGAATAAAGCTGAAGCTGATTTGGCCAGCGCTTTAAAAACGGCTGGGCTTGATTATAAAATAAATGCTGGTGATGGGGCATTTTACGGTCCCAAAATTGATGTGAAAGTAAAAGATGCTATTGGCCGGCAGTGGCAATTGGCTACTATTCAATTAGATTTTCAATTGCCAGGTCGTTTTGGTTTAACTTATGTAGATTCTGATGGCAAAGAAAAAATACCAGTAGTAATTCACCGGGCTTTACTTGGTTCAATGGAAAGATTTATGGGGGTAATTATTGAACATTTTGCCGGAAGTTTTCCAGTTTGGCTTTCTCCGGTTCAAGTTCTGTTAGCTCCAGTATCTTCCAAGCATGTGGAAGGTGCTAAACAGATTTTGGCTGAACTTACAGACGTGGGTATTAGAGCAGAAATGGATGATGCTGATGAAACTTTGGGCAACAAAATTCGTAAAGGCGCGGGCAGAAAAATTCCTTATATTGTGGTAGTAGGAGATAAAGAATTGGCGGGTGAAGAGTGGATGATTCGGGTGCGAGGGCAGGAGAAACAAGAAAAAATGAGTAAAGATAATTTTATTAGTAAAGTTGTGGATGAAATTAAAAATAGAAGTTAGAAAATTTAGTAGAGTAAACAAAAATCCGCCCCGCATATTGCGGGGCGGATTTTTTAGATTTTTTTAGGCGGCTAATTGTTGATCATCTGGATTTTTTGGTTTTACTGTTTTAGCTTCAGCTCTGGCAGATGTTACAGCAAATTGCCATTGTGCCAGCTTGTCTGGTTTAGAAGCAAGTCCTTGTTCAACTACAGCAATTCTGTCGTTTTGTCCATTTTTAATTAAATTGGCCGCGATTTTTTCAAGACGGTCAGGATCTACTTGTGATTCATTTAAAATAGATAAAACTGCACTTGGCGTATACTGCATTTTATCAAGATCAAACTCATCAAACTCCGCCGCACGGGTCGTTTTTTGAACTGGCTGTG
>CAILTG010000101.1 GCA_903837125.1 Candidatus Magasanikiibacteriota bacterium
GATGTTTTTTTTGGTTTAATTATTATTCGTTGGTCACGCTGGCCATGATGGTTTTATTGATGGTTTTTTTGAGTGGCGGTAATTGGTAAACATTAATAATTCTTTTTACAATATTTTCCCAATTATATTCTCTTTGCATAAGTTTTTTATTCTTTTGTCCTTCGTTGTGCAATTCTTCCGGATTTTTGCAAAGAATTTCTGACAGTTTTTTTGTTAGAGACTGGATATTTCCATGTTCAAAAAGAAAATTCTTATCCTTAATCAATTCTTGATGTTCAGGAATGTCAGAAAGTAATACTGGTAAGCCGTAGCTCATTCCTTCCATCACTGCTAGAGGCATACCCTCATTGTCTGAAGGATGCACCATTAATTTGGCATGAGAAATAAGCTGAGCTAATTCTTGGCCTGAGCGGAGACCGGTAAAAACAATGTTTTTATTGCCTTTGGCCAATTTTTTAAGATAGGCCACATATTTTTCAGTATAATAACCATCACCTACAATTGCCAGTTTAAGTCCTTTAGTTGCTTCAGCTTTATTTTTTTGTAATTTTTTGAAAGCTGAAATCAAATAGTGAACTCCCTTGTGAGGAATTAAACGAGAAAGCATTAAAATGTACTGCTCAGATTTTAAACCAAAATTAGGCAATAAATTACTTTTGTTTTCTTTTTGATAAGCTGGTACGCCACTCGGTATAAAAGTTGTTTCAGTATCATAAACATCACGGCAGTATTGAGCAACGGTTTGTGATGTAGCAATAATTTGGTGAGCAAAACGGCAAGTAGTCCATTCGCCAAGACGTAGTATTAGTTTGGCAAACCAGCCCCATTTTTCATGCTTGCGGTCTATAGAATGGAAAGTGGTAATCACTTTAGTTTGGGGAGAAAATATTCGGGGAATCCAAGAAACCAAAGATGGTCCCACTCCATGATAATGAATAATGTCAGCTTTATTTTTTAAAGCATCAATAGTACAAAATAAAGAGTGAATAATGGTGTCCAAGTGTTTGGTATGCAAAGTAGGAATAGTTTTTATTTTTACTCCTTCAAATTCGGTTATAGCTATTGGGGAATACCATTTGCGCGAATAAACAGTTACCGTGTGTCCAAACTTAACCAAACGAATAGCTAATTCGTGTACATGCCTTTCTACACCGCCATTAATGGCCGGCATACCTTTTTGTCCAATGATAGCTATACGCATATAGGTAAATTTGGCTTAATTTAGTTAAAAACTAACACTTTTTTAAATAACAGACTATTGTAGCACAAAACAAAAGGCTTGTCAATGGCCCCCCTTGTCACTCACCCCTAACCCCTCCCTACAGTAGGGAGGGGAACACGCGAAGCGGGGGGTGAGTGTTGGGTTACAAAAAACCACCCCATAATATGCGGAGTGGTTTACTGATTTTTTGATTTCTTGTTTACTGCACTAGTGTCCCTTTTTTCTGGCCGATTGAATCATTTTTTAAAGAGGTATCTAAATTGGGAGATGTGGCAGATAAATTTTCATCAAGATAAGTGTCGTGGGCATTGACGGTAATATTTTGTAGAATGATTGGCCAGGTGCCGCGTTGATTTTCATTTGGTGTAAAAGAAATTTCAAAATATAAACCAGCTGTTTCATGAGCGTTTAGAGTTGGTATTGACCAATGAACTTTATTGTTGCTTGAATCAAAGGTGGGGGGTTTATCAATACTTACACTGTTTTTACCAGTCCATTTAATATAGCTAGGTAATTCAGCCGAAAAATTTAAATTAGTAAGTTGACTGGTGCCGTTAGTAATATTAATAATTCCCCAGTATTTAGTCTCTTGACCGATTTGTGGTGGTAATGGTCCTCGCCCTAATTGATCACCTTCATTGGTGTAGTACCTAAGTTCGGCTGTCATGTCTAAAGTGGTGCCAATTTTAAGCGGTTGGGTGGAGGCTGTATTTTCGTAAAAGCCATTGTCAATTCCAGGTATACTGGCATGTAAACGAGGAGTTAAGGTAAGTGTTAAATCAGTACCGCCTGAAGTTTTTGATTTAATTGGTATTTGTATGGAGAGATCTGTAGTTTGACTGCTAGCTAAACTGCTTAGGCCAGCCTGAAAACTTTTATTGATAATAAGATAGTTGTTTTTGACGATACCTTGATTAAGATTGTTAAGTTCTTTTAAGTCAACAACGTCAGGGCTTAAAGGTAATTCCAAAATTAAGTCAGTGGGGTTAATGGTGCCTTGGTTGGTTAATTTTAAATTTAAAATTTTAATTTTTCCTGGTTTAGTTTGAGGATTGTCTTCTTGCCAGCTGGCTGTAAAATTTATTTTTGGTTTAATTATTTTAAAAGATTGTTTAAGAGTAGTTTGTGGCAAGTTTTGATTGTTAATTGTTATGGTTGGGATTAAATAAAGTGTTTCTGAAGTAAGATTGTTGGTGATATTAGAAATAAGGTTACCAGTAAAATTTACTGTTTGCTGGGGAGCGAGATCGCCAATTTGCCAAATATTATTTTCATTTTTTCCTTGAGTGAGCTCGGTTGGACTAAGAAACAGTTGAGAGTTAGCCTGTTGCAGGGGGAGAGAAATATTATGTAAAGTTTGGTTTCCTTGATTAGTGATGCTAAACATAAATTGGCTACTGCCTTGGGCCAGAATTTGTGTTGAGGTGTTTGTTAAATTAATTTTTAATACTGATCCGCGGGGGATTTGGGTTAAAGCAGCGATTTTTTCTTCGTCAACTTTTCGATCCTGTTGCTGATAGGTAAGTCGAGAAATTACATTATAGGTTTGATCGGGTACACCATAAAACCAACCGGAAATGGTTATTTCTCCGCCTTCATTGCGTTTTAATTCCGCCAAATTGAAGGATTGGGTGGTGGGGGAGTAAAGATTGACTGGTTCAATTTTATTGGTAATAAAAGTGTTAGGTAGTTCAAGACTGAGCATGGTATTAATTATTTTTACTTTGCTTTGATTTTTATAATCAATAGTATAGGTAGTATAATCACCGCTGGCAATTCGGTCATCTGAGGGTTTGATAGTAAGATAAAGATAATCACTAACAGTAGGATTATAGGTAAACCAAAAAATAGTTAGACCAATTAAAACTATGATAGAAGCTAAAAGAGCTAAATCAAAAACAAAAAGTTTTTTAGCGTTTTCATAATTAAGATGATAGCGCGTTTTATAGCGCATTTCTAAAAAATGAATTGGTGAGGATAGTAAAGCCAAGAACCATTTGTGGGGAGCGTGGAGGAGTTGATGTTTGGTAAAATGGTTTATGTAGTAGTCCATAATAGACAAATTATATCATTATTTGTATAAAGAGCAAATAGTCACGAAATTACAAATTTTCAATTACCAATGTCAAATCAAATCCAAAATTAAAATAACAAATATCAAATTCGTTACTTGAGCATTTGGATTTTGTCATTGATTGGAAATTAGTAATTGGTAATTTGACATTCAAAAAACTCCCTTTCTAGGGAGTTTGAGTGTTTTCAGTAGAACTGTCTTTCGTAACACTTTTAGCACTGGGAGAGTATAGTGTGTTTTTAATCTTCCACTTATCCACATACTGGCCAATGCCTCTTTCATCAGTTCTTTTCTTTACAGTGGTTTTAAATTGTGACCACTTAATTAAGCTTTCAAAGTTTATTTTATATCTACCAGCCACTACAGCATAAGTTAGTTCTTGGGCTTTTATAGCCCTGCGTATGGTCTGTGGATTAACTCCAAATAACCGTGCAGCTTCAGAAATAGACACCCTGATAATTTCTTTGGGTTTATCAATATCCGATGTAGAAGTTGGGTAAGTTGTGGATAAGTCGGACATACTTGCACTTTACAGGATACAATATACACGTAATAAAATACATAACTAAACCAATTTGTATATTATTACGTGTATATTGTATCGTGTTCTGTATTTTGTTAATACTAGTCTATACAAATAGTAGCAAAATAGGGTATTTTTGTCAATGATTGAATGGGGATAAGGGGTGACAGTTGATGATTGTGAATTAATTCAATTGTTTACAATAGTGTAAACAATTGAATTAAAAATGTATACAATATTGTATACAAATAGATTTTGCAAACACGGTCATATGTCATTGCGAGGAGGAGTTCAAGCGACGACGTGGCAATCTCAGGTCGTCAATACAATAGTTGTACGTTGCCTGAGATTGCTTCCCTCCAAAGGCGGGCAGGCGTCGCGTGAGCTCCTCGCAATGACAGGAGTGGTCAGGTTCGTGTGGTTAGATAGTTAAGTGGTATGTTGGTTTGAGCGGCTAATTGCTTGCATTTTTTCTAGTTTTTGCTATAATTCTCTTGATTTGGAGGGTATACAGTATAAGGGTGTGCATCAAGCACTCTGCACCAAAGGGGTAAAAAGGTTCGTATTTAAGTGGTAAATATGGACACGGGCCCCTATTTTTATGGTATAATTCTATAAAATTGTGTTGGTACAGGGTAATAAGTGTAACACTTTTTTATTTTTCTCGTCTTCTTATATGAAAGGTAAATGGGACGAAAAGGTATTGCTTTATAAGGTTCGTACAGAAAAAGATCCAGATGCCTTTGGACGTCTTTATGATTTGTATATAGATAAGATTTATCGTTTCATATATTTTAAACTTAACAATAAGGAAGAAACAGAAGATTTAACCAGTGGAGTTTTTTTGAAAGTTTGGTCTTATCTAATAGTAGGCCCAGGAAAAGAAATAGACAGTTTTAGTGGTTTGGTTTATAAGGTGGCCAGAAATAGTTTAATAGATTTATATCGTGAAAAAGCCAAACGACATGAATTTCCTCTAGAACAGGGTTTGGAACAAATAGCTGACACTAAAGA
The DNA here is from genome assembly GCA_903837125.1 of Candidatus Magasanikiibacteriota bacterium. Taxonomy (GTDB): domain Bacteria; phylum Patescibacteriota; class Patescibacteriia; order Magasanikbacterales; family UBA922; genus CAILTG01. The sequence continues at coordinate 4,834 of CAILTG010000101.1, forward strand.
AATAAAAGCAATTGAAAATTTACCGGAAATAGAAATGTTATTAAAAAAATTAAAAAGATTGAAGCAAGATTATCAGGAAGTGTTGACCATGAGGTATGTAGAAGAATTGACAGTGCGGGAGATAGCAGAAATTTTGGGTAAATCAAATATTAATATTAGAGTAACTCTGCATCGAGCAACGAAGAAATTACAAGAGTTGGTGGGCGATGAACAGATAGATTAAGATTAAGACTAAGATCCAGATTGCTAAGAGATTGGGTTTAGAAATTTAAAAAGTCAATAAAATTATATTGTGAAAAAAGATATTTTGTCACAATTAAAAGAATTGAAAAAAATAAACGGTTTGGTAAATCCAGATCGGTCTTGGGCGTTGCAAAATAAAGAAAAATTAATGGTTCAGTTAAATAATACTGTACAGAAAAAAGAAACTGCCCAACATTTTTCTTGGAATAATTTATGGGAGGCAATTTATATTTTTTCACCAAATAAAATGGTTCAGACAATGGCTAGGCCTGTTTTGGCATTTTTATTGATAGTGGTAGTGGCTACTAGCGGATGGATTGCTAGTGTGGGCGCTACGCAAAATTGTTTGCCAGGAGATATTTGTTATAGTATAAAGTTGGCTACTGAAAAAACTCAGGAGATGGTAGTTTCGGTTACCGGATCTCAATCATCCAAAACTCAATTGCAATTGGAATTTGCTTCTCGCCGTGCCAGTGAAATAAAAAAAGTAGTAGAAGTAAAAAAGAGTGATCAATCGGCCAATGTGGCTATTCAAGGTTTGCAAAATTCACTTAAATCGGCCAATGACGGAATTAGAGCCGCGGCTCAGATTGATCCACAACAGGTGGTGCAATTGGCCAAAGATGTTAATAATAAAACTACTGAAATTTCTGATACTTTAAAACAAGTTCAACAAACCGCTTCACCTTTAAGTTCAGATTTGGCCAAGCAGGTGGTGGAAACCAAAAAAATGGTTGAAGACACAGGAATTAATGCTGTAGAAGTGGCAGTGCAAACCACAGCTAGTAATTCCACTACTATGTCTAATAGTGAAGTAAAGGATTTGGTGCAACAAAAGATTAATTCTTTAGTTTCAGAAAATCAAAATACTCAAACAGAAGCTACTCAAGTGAAAACATTAGTTGATTCACAATCGTCAACCTCTACCACTACTGTGGTTCCTGCTATTTCCAGTTCTACAACTTTAACAACTATTTTACCAGTGGTGAATGTTAGTTCTGTATTGCAAGTAGTAACTACTACCGTGGAATTAAAAAAGGCTGTGTCCCAAGCAGTACAAGATGTAAATCAAAATGTTACTGTGGTACAGGATGTTTTAAATCAAGCCCAGACTCTAACCAATAATGATCAATTGTTGCAAGCAATGCAAAAAGTTAAGGAAAGTAGTGGTACAGCTAGTGATGTGCAACAAACTATGGTGGCCGTGCGTAATGCTGTTACTCAAGTAGTTCCTGATGCTTCAGCTAGTTTAAACCCAGTGGCTAATTCTACTATTGCGACTACCAGCACTGCAACGAACACAATAATAACTTCTACTTCTTCTGCTGTATTTAGTACCCTCAGTGCTTTGGCACCGGTGAGTACTACAAATGCAGGAAGAAGCGGAAGAAATTAATTAATTAGTTTGCCTTTTACTGTGTGGCGGTAAGTCGCTCATTGATGAGTGGTTCACCGCCATACAGTACCCCAATTTAATTGGGGAAGGGCATCCCGACTTAGTCGGGGTTAAAACGCGTAAAATCCCTTTGGGATCTCGCGTTGTACACTTAAACAAAAGGTCGAGATCCAACCCGGATCATTAAGTGGTTGTATCTACAATCTTATGTCCCGACATTCTGATTTATATCAGGAGCGCGCGGCGAGATAAGAGAATAATTTAAATTATGACAGACTTATTAAAATTAGGTAAAAAAGTATTTACCGTGTCTGTGGTTGCTTTAACAATAGTGTGGAGTGTGGGCGTTGCTGCCTTGGTTCCAACTGCTGTTTCTGCAGAAACTTGCACTGTTTTGAAGGCTGGAGACCTAGTAAAGGCCACTGGTACTTCTTCTGTATATTTGATCAATTCAAGTTTACAGAGAATGTATTTCTTCAATTCTGCAGTTTACCACACATGGTATAAAGATTTTAGCACGGTACAAACCGTATCTGCTACATGTCTAGACAATTATTCATTGTCACAAACCCCAGTTAGTACACGCCCAGGGTCATATTTGGTTAAATCCACTGTTACCCCAGCTGTATTCGTAGTGTTACCAAATAATACCAGAGAGAAGTTGGCTGATGAAGCCACTGCTGTGGCTTTATATGGTGCAAAATGGGGTACTTTTGTATTAGAATTCCCAGATGTATATTTGGCTTCTTATGCTGAAGTAGCTGGTGCTGTATCAACTCCAAGTAATGGAATGTTGATTAAGAAAGCTAACGACAATAATGTTTATCAAGTAGTTGCTGGCAAATTGAAATTAGTTGTGGGTGATTTAGCTGCTTTTGTAGCTACTGATGTTCACACTGTTTCTGATGCTACTTTTGCTACATTGGCTGTAGATACTGGTACTGTAACTTCCGGTTCTTTGATTGCTGATCCAGCTCAAGGTGCTCTTGGAAATACAGGTACAAGTACTGGTACAACTACAACAGTAATCACAGGAAACTTAACAGTTTCTTTGGCTGCTGATTCACCAGTTAGTGGAAATGTTCCAGCCTTAGCCACTCAGAATCCAATTTTGAAGTTAAACTTCACTGCTGGCCAAGCTGATGCTGTGGTCACTGGCTTGAATGTTTATCGCACTGGCTTATCCAGTGATGCTGATTTGGGAACTCTCTATTTAATGGATGGTTCTTCAGTATTAGCTACCAATTTGGGTATTGCTAGCGGTAAAGTTATGTTCTCTTTGGCCTCTGGTTTGTTTACTGTTAAAGCAGGCACAACCAGGACCATTACCTTGGGAGCCGACTTAAATACTGCTTCCAGAGATTATGCCTTCAGTTTGAATGCCGCTACTGATGTAGTAGCCACTGGTATGACTGTTGGCGGTTCATTCCCAATCAGTGGTAATCATTTGTATACTGTCACCGTAACCAACCCATCTTTGGCCAATTTGACCATTAATGCTGGAACTATCGGTGGCACTACCAATGCTGGTACTACCAATGTTTTGGCAGGTCAATTTACCCTGCAAGCTGCTAACAGCAATGTACAAGTTAAGTCAATTAAATTTACTGAAACTGGTACTATTAATGCTGCTACAGATTTGGCCAATATTAAGTTAATAAATGGTGCTACTCAAGTTGGTGCTACCGTACCAGCTTTAAATGCTGATGGTACTGTCACTTTTGATTTATCTGCCAATCCATTACTGTTAACTTCTGGCCAAACAATCACTTTGAATTTGTTTGCTGATGTAATTAGCGGTGTTTCCCGCAACTTCCAGTTTACTGTTCAAAGAGGTTATGATGTGTTTACCAAGGACATGACTTACAATGTAGGTGCTGTGGTTTATTCCAATAGCGCTGCTTCATTTACTGTTGTGCCAACTGGTACCAACAACCGAGTTAGCGTAAGTTCAGGCAGTTTAACTATGACCAGAGATGCTTCATCTCCAACTAGTTATGTTGCTAAAGGCAGTACTAATCAAATATTAGGTGCCTTTTCCGTAAAAGCTAATGGCGAAGCTGTTAGAATTACTGGTGCTGAATATCATGCAACTTGGGGTACTGCTCGCGTAGAAAACACCGTATTCAACAACCTAAAATTGGTTGATGATCAAGGTGTACAATTAGGTACTACTTATACTTCTGTTGCTACTGGCGGTGCTCTTACTGCTTCACAGAATATTGCACTTACCAACTTGAATTATGTAGTAGCAGCCAACACTACCAGAATTCTTTACATCAAAGCTGATGTAATATCCAATACAGGTGCAACCACTTTGGGTTCAACTTTAACCAATTTAACTGCTCAGGGTTATACCTCTTTGGCCACCATCACTGCTGGTCCATCTTATGGCAATACTCTAAGTTTGTCTGGAACACCATGGAGTTTGTCTTTGAACAACTCTGTAGGTGCTGTACAAACCGTAGCTGGCGGAACTAACTTAAAGGTTGCTTCCTTTGTGTTGTCTGCTGGTCCTGCCGAAGGTGTTAACTTAAATACCGTAGCTTTAACTACTAATGGTGATTTAAGTACCACATTCATTAACCTTCATGTAAAAGTGAATGGCGCTGACTTTGGAACTGTCCAGAACAATTTGGCAAATACTGCTACCCAATATACCTTTACTGCTACTGCTCCAGTTGCTATGGCAGCCAATACTAGCGTGGTAGTTGATGTATATGTTGATAGTTTAACTGGAATGAGTTTTGGCGCAGCCAAAGTGGTAGATTTAACTGCTACCAATGCTAGCGGAGCTACTACTTATGTGCCATTGGGATCTTCAATGAACCCAAGCACACTAGCTGGCCAGAATGTTACCTTAAATAGCGCTGGTGTTGTAACCACCTCTACTTCAGCTACTCCTGCCATAACTCAACAAGTAGCTATGGGCGTGACTGCTGTAAAAGTGGCCACTTTGAAGCTTTCCGACACCAATGCCGAAAACATGAATCTTACCTATGTCAATATAAAAGATGGCGGCGTTCAAGCCACTTCTTACAATGACATTGTCAACTTTAGATTAATGAATGGCACTAATCAAGTTGGCACAGCAATCGGTTCTTTCTCTAATACTTCTGGAGTTAGATTTATCTTGGCTATTGCTGATCAGGTAGCTGGCAAAGGTTTAGTTCCACAGAACAGCAACATGACTTTGGATGTATTGGCTGATGTCAATACTAGAACCAATGGTGCTACTTCTAACGACGTACATGCCTATTATATTGATGAAATAGGTGTGCAAGGAGCTCAATCAAGTTCCAGTACTGCTGTTACCGGTCAAGTTGCAGGTAATGCTGCTTCCTTAACTGTTCTAAGGACCACCTTATTAGGTGATATTCAAAGAACCAGTGTTGGTAATGTGGATACTTCTTATGTAGACAACACCATCTCTGATGGCAAGGTAGTAGCTAAATTAGTCTTTACTGCCGGCCCCAATGATGATGCTACATTAAGTACCATTACCATTACTCCAGTTGGCTCAGAAGTCGCTGCTGCGTCCACCACTAGTGTCACATACAATTTTTATGATGGCTCTACTTTGGTAGGTACTCAAGCTATGACTTCTACTGCTAAAACCATAACCTTAAGTAATGCCGGCAACGTCTTTACTGTAGGTAAAGGTACATCCAAGGTGTTAACGATTAAAGCTGATTTGTTAACTGCTGGCTATGCATATAACACAAATGCTAAGAGTTATGCAGTTAGCATTACAACTCCATTCTTCACCTTCTCTGATGGTGATAATGGCTTCAATGCTGACACCAACAGAAATACTTTACCAGTTTCTGGCCCAGGAATGAGCTTCTAATTGGTTTAAGTTAATTTGTTAAGTTTCACGATTTGATAGACATAATCGTCCAAAACCCGCCGCGAGGCGGGTTTTGGTGTACTTGAAAAGTATATGAAGAAGGTCTATAATGGAGGAAGTTTGTTATTTTTGTTTTGCTTACTGTTGAATTCACCTAATTACCAATTCACCTAATTCACCTAATAAAATTACTAAATGACTAATGAAAATGAGAAAAAATTTATAGAAAAAAATATTTAGTTATTTTATTAGGTGAATTAGAAATTAGGTGAATTAGTAAATTTTTAAAAATTATTTATCAGTTTAATATTATAGTTATTTTATGTCAAGAAAGTTGCAAACCCTCATTAAATTGTTAATCGCCGCTACTTTTTTCGTTCCGCTCATCGTTTTGCCTTCCAGTTATATTTTTCCTTTTATTGTGCCAAAAATCGTTTGGTTTAGAAGTTTGGCTTTAATCATGCTTGGCGGATATATTTTGCTTTTAGCCAGCAATTGGCAAGAATACAAAATTCGTTTAACACCACTGAATATTGCTATTGGTTTATTTTTTATTAGTTTTGGCGTTTCTACTTTTGCGGGAGTGGATTGGTACCACAGTTTTTGGGATAATCATGAAAGAATGTTGGGTCTGTTTACTATTTTTCATTTTACAGCTTATTATTATATTATCAGCTCGGTTATTAAGGAATGGCGAGATTGGCGTTGGATTTTGCGTATTTTTTTATTTGCCGGAAGTATTGTAATGTTTATTGGTTTTTGGCAAAAATATGTTGATCCTAATTTTTTATTAAATCAAGGATCAGACAGGGTTTCAGCTACACTAGGCAATGCTATTTATTTTTCTGGTTATGGCATGTTTTTGTTTTTTATTGGCTTACTTTTATTTTTAAAGGAAGAAATTAAAGGCTGGAAAATTTTTGCGCTCGTGGGTGGAATTTTAGGGTTTTTGGGAATTTTTTGGGGTGGCACTAGAGGCACACTACTTGGATTGGCTTTTGGTCTTTTAGTGCTTTGTCTGAGTTATTTAATTACTTTAAAAGAATATAAAAAAACCAGAAAAATGATTGGTATTATTTTGGCAGTTGGTGTAGCGTTGGTACTTTTAATAGTTGGTTTTAGAAATAGTGCGTTCGTGCAAAAAATTCCTGGCGTTAGCCGTTTGGTGGATACTGATTTTACTATCAAAAATTCTAAAATTCCTAGGGTAATGGCTTGGGGTATTGCCTATGACGCTTTTAAAGAAAAGCCAGTGTTTGGTTGGGGTCCTAATAATTATTATTTTGCTTTTAACAAATATTATCGCGCGGAATTTTTAGAAAGCGGCTGGGGTGAAACTTGGTTTGATAATGCTCATAATATTATTATGAACACTTTGGCAGTTCAGGGTGGAGTAGGCATAGTTATTTATTTTGGCCTGTTTGGTGCAGGTTTTTATTCGTTAATTAAAGCTTATCATAAAAAAATTATTGATCAGCATGTGTTAGCGATTGGTTTGGCTTTTTTGGTGGCACATTTTGTACATAATGTTACAGTGTTTGAAGATCCTACTTCTTATTTATATTTCTTTTTCTTTTTAGCCTTTGTTAATTCGCAATCATTAAATCATTCAATCATTCCATCATTAAATAAAAAAATCGTGACTAAAGAAGTTTCTGTTGGTTTAATGGTGGTAGTAGGATTAGTAGTGGCCTTGTTTGTTTATTCCACTGATATTAATCCGGCACGTGCTAATATGACGGTGCTTGATTCCATTAGAAACCTTGGTACTAACCCAGAGTTAGGAATGGAGTTTTATAAAACAGCAGTGGCCATACCCACTCCTCATATTGATGATATTAGAAATGATTTTTCTCGTACTGCCAGTACAATTATTAGCCAGGTAATGCAGGAAAACAAAGCTGACAAAGATCTTAAATTAATTCAGGATTTATATGATTTATCTGCTACTGAACTTTTAAAAAATCAAATACTTCATCCTTTGGATATTAGAGTAAATGTTCAATTGGCACAATTATATATATTGGAAACGCAAATTAAAAAAGATTCCAGTTTTGCTTTAAAAGCAGAGTCTGAACTTAAAGATGCGCTTGTTAAATCACCTAAGCGCCAGCAGCTGCAGTTTACTTTAGCGCCTTTGGAATTGCAGTTTGGTAAAATAGATGAAGCAACTAAATTATATCAGGATAGTATTAATAATGATCCTTTGATTGGTGAGGGTTGGTGGCGGTTGGCTTATATGTATAAACAAATTGGGCAAATTGATTTAGCCAAGAAAACTATTCAGGAAGCCTTAAATAGAAATGTGGTGTTTGATAGTACAGGGCAGCAGGTAGAAGCAGAGGTGATGGGGGCGACAACGACGGCGAAGAATTTAAAGATTAAATAATTGAAAGATTAAGAGATTGAACGTTTGTAAATTTTAAATTATGGAAGAGTTATATATAAATGTTTCATTTGATGATTTTTGTCCTCGTTCAGGTTTTGGTTTACCTGGTGATCCTTCAGTGAAGCTGTTGTTGGGGTTGAGAGAGGAATTTCCAGAAATAAAATATACATTTTTTACCGTTCCCAAAGCCGAATTTGAAATTGAACCAAGATGGAAGGTGGTTGTTAAGCGTCGGCTACATTGGCTGGGTTTAATTAATAAACTTACTTCATTTAAAATTAGTTCAGAAGATTGGTTAATTACCAAGCATCAGGAATGGCTAAAATTTGTAAAAGATAATGTTGAAAAAAAAATATTTGAAATTGGCCAGCATGGCTACAATCACTATGCGCCTTTTTTTACTCCAAGCGCGGAGTTTAGTGGCCTAACCGAGACGGAAACAGAAAAAACAGTTCGTGATGGTAAAAATGTTTTAGCCGTTTTATCGGTCGTTAATTCTTTTAGGTCGCCAGCTTGGGGTCTGAACAACCATTTGGAGAAAGTTTTGTGCAATCAAGGTTTTAAATATTTGTCACTAGATGCCAAATTATCAACACTCAAATTTGATGGCAAAGTTTTTTTTATTCCTCAGCAGTATTCCATTGATAGTAATGTATTAAAAGAGGATTTGGTTGGCAAAAATTATTTGTTTATTAAGGGGCATCTGCCTCCTCAGTTGGAAAATGGCGTAACTGAAGAAAATGTCAATAATTTGTGTAAGGTTCTGCGTGAATTAAATAAAAAATTTTTTGTTAGATTTATTTTTTTGGATGACATTAAAAGTTTATATGAAGCTGGTAAATTAAGAGGTGTGGAAATTTTATGAAATATAGTTTTGTTTTGCCGGTTTATAATCGAGAAAAATTAGTGAAATCAGCTCTGCTTTCTTTGATTAATCAAAATTTTTCTAAAGCTGAATTTGAGATTGTTGTAGTAGATGATAACTCAGTTGATGCTTCTAGTTCTGTGGTAAATGAAATTATTAATGCATATAGTGACAAAGTTTTTATTAAATATTTTAAAAATGATATAAATTTAGGTGTTGGACAATCTCGGGATAGGGGAGTGAGTGAGGCCAAAGGTGAAGTAATTATCCAGACAGAGGATGATACTTATTATCCATCAGAGTATTTAAGTATAGTAGATAAGGAGATTGTGAAATTAGAAAAAGAGAATGTAAAATGGGGCACTTTGATTGTTTTGCCTAGAAAAAGCTCTAATTTTATCGAGGGTGCAATTCCCAAATTAGTTCAATTTCGTAGGCAAGCCATTGATGAATTGACCAAGCAGGGAAAGAGAAAAATAATTGGCGGGTGGATTTTTAAAAAGAGTTTATATGAAAAAGTTGGGGGTTATCAAGATTTGAAAATTGGTGAAGATGTAGATTTGGTAAAAAGAATTAAAGAAAAAGGATACGAAAATTTAGCAATTTTTAGCACTTACTGGTCTCACTGTGAGCCAACGAGTTTTGTTAAGTTTTGGTCGCGGATGTTTAAACAAGGATCTTGTTATAAGGATTTTAAGCTGATTACAGGCTTAAAATCATCTGGTAAACAAAAGATATTTTGGTTGGGAAATTTTATTTTTTTATTAGCTTTAATTGTCTTGATTGCATATTTGCTAATAAATTATTCGTATATAAAATTGTTGATTATACCAATTGTTTTGTATCTTTATTGTTGTTTGTTAATTACCCTAAATAGGGAGTTGCGTTTTGAAGCAAAATACATTACAATATCGCCGTATTGGCCTCTAATTTTTTTATTGCCAGTGTATTATGGAATGGAAATTTTTGGGATATTGGCGGGAAGAATTAAGGTTTTTTGTTTGATTTAGGCACAAATGAGAGAAATATAATAATATGATCAATTTGGGTGTTAAAACGGTAAAATTAATGGAGGATTATTATATTCCTAATGAAGATAAAGAGTCTTTAAACAGGGCAGAAATTATTTTTAGAGATATAAGTAGTATTCTTAAAATAAAGGCAGAAGATAAAGTTTTAGATGTTGGTTTTGGCGGAGGTTATTTGTTAAAGAAATTTTTAAAAGTTGTTGAGGCAGACAATTTGTATGGGGTTGACATAAGCGATAAATATATTAATTTGATAGATTTTTTGCCAAGTGATCATTTGTTTAGTGGTGATGCACAAAACAATTTAGATATGTTTGCAGACAATTGTTTTGATATTATTATTTCCACAGATGTTATTGAACATGTTTTTGATCCGGTAAATTTTTATCACAATCTTCTAAAAAAGACCAAAGACGGTGGTTATATAATTCTAAATATACCAATGGAATTAAATCTTCACAATAGACTGAATATATTATTTGGAATAAATATACATAAACCATTTACAGTTGGCGGGCATATAAGGTTTTTTAAGTCAGAAAATTTTGTTTTTTTAACACTAAGGACTCAAATATCTTCAAAATTGACTACGATCAGTGGTTTGGTGATCCAGACAGTTTAAAAAGAAAGTTTGGGCTAAGAAAAAAGTTGGCCAATTTATTTCCTAATTTATTGGCTGGTAGGGCTCTTGTTTTTATACAAAAGGTTAATACAAAGTAATTTTTTTATTTTAATTAAAATATGAAAACCATAATTTTATGTGGTGGTATTGGTACCAGAATGAAAGAAGAAACTGAATTTAAACCCAAGCCTTTGGTAATGGTTGGTGGTAAGCCAATTTTGTGGCATATTATGAAAATTTATGCTCATTATGGATTTAATGAGTTTATCTTAGCTTTGGGGTATCGCGGTGATATGATTAAGGATTATTTTTTAAATCAGAATGTTTTTACCAATGATTTTACTTTAGGTACGCATGATAATGAAATAAAATTTCATAATAATGAATGTGATGATTTTAAAATTACCTTTGCGGAAACTGGTTTGGAAAGCCAAACTGGCGAGAGAATACTGCGAGTGGGAAAATATATAACTGAGGATGAGTTTATGGTTACTTACGGCGATGGGGTGTCTGATATTGATATAAAAAAATTAGTTAATTTTCATCGGGAGCAAAAAAGGATAGGAACCATTAGTGGTGTTCATCCACATTCAAAATATGGTTTGGTTAAAATTGATGAAGAAACTAATTCAGTGATAAATTTTGAGCAAAAGCCACAAATGTTTGATTATGTCAGTGGTGGTTTTATGATATTTAACAAAGAGGTGTTGGAATTTTTTGATAATGGGATTATGGAAAATGGTTTGGTTAAGTTGGCTGAAAAAAAACAACTTTCGGTTTTTAAGCATGAGGGTTTTTGGAAAGCTATGGATACTTATCGGGAAATGGAAGAATTAAATGATTTATGGAATAAAGAAAGAACCTGGGCGGTTTGGGATAAAAAATAATTTGTTTTATGGAAAACTTGCAAAAATTTTTTAAAAATAAAAAAGTCTTGGTAACCGGTCACACTGGTTTTAAAGGCGGTTGGTTAACCCAAGTGCTTCTTAATTGTGGTGCAAAAGTTAGTGGTATAGCCCTTAAGCCGGACACTATTCCGAACTTGTTTACTGCACTCCAATTGAAAAATAAAGTTAACAACTATTTTGTTGATATTAGAAATTTTAAAAAAATTAAAGAAGTTATAAAAAAAGAAAAACCAGAGATTATTTTTCATTTGGCTGCTCAGCCTTTGGTTCGCCAAAGTTATGAAGATTCATTGTATACTTTTGAAACTAATATTTTGGGGACTGCTAATATTTTAGAGGCTATTAAGGAAACGTCTGGTGTAAGAGCCGGCGTGATTATCACCACTGACAAGGTTTACAAAAATCAGGAAACTGGACGGCCGTTTGTTGAAGATGATGCTCTAGGTGGCTATGATCCGTATAGTGCCAGTAAAGCCGCTGCCGAAATCGTTATTGATTCATATATTAAATCTTTTTTTAATCCAAAAGATTATAATAAAGGTTATGAAACATTGATTGCTTCGGCCAGGGCCGGAAATGTAATTGGGGGAGGAGATTGGAATAAGGAACGATTGGTGACAGATTTGGTGCAAGGGGTGTATAATAACCAAAAAATTATTATTAGGAATCCCGAGGCCATTAGGCCTTGGCAGTATGTGTTGGAACCGCTCTTTGGTTATTTGCTTTTGGCTAAAAAACTTCATGAAGGAAAGAGAGAATTTTCTGGAGCTTGGAATTTTGGCTCTAATAAGCAAAATTTATTGACTGTAAGAGAATTTGTGGAGTTGGCTTTAGAAATATTGGATAAGGGAAAATATTTGATAAAAAGAGATTTTAGCAAACATGAGGCAGGAATATTAAAGTTAAATTGTCAGAAAGCTAAAAAAAATCTGAATTGGCAACAAACACTGAATATTACAGAAACTTTAAAATTAACTTTTGCCTGGTATAAAAGTTTTTATAATAAAGAAAACATGGTTAAGATTACTAATCAGCAAATTGAATCATTTTTTAAAAATATTTAACTTATGAAATGTCGATCCTGTGATTCAGCAATAATAGAGTTTTTTTCCTTAGGCCAAATGCCTTTGGTTAATAGTTTTTTAAAAAAAGAAAAAATTGTTGCTGAAAAGAAGTATGATTTGAGTGTAGGGTTTTGTTCCGAATGTTATTTGGTGCAGCTTATAAATACTGTACCACCAGAAGAACTTTTTAGAAATTATATATATTTTTCATCTACCTCTAAGTTTTTTTTGGAACATTGTAAGAAATTAGCAGAAGAATTAACAAAAAGATTAAAATTGAATAAAGAAAGTTTAGTTTTAGAAATTGCTAGTAATGATGGGGCGCAGCTGCAGGCTTTTAAAGATTTAGGTATTAAGATATTAGGAGTTGACCCAGCAGTTAATATTGCCGAAGTTGCCAATAAAAAGGGGATTTCTACTATGGCGGAATTTTTTAATTATGATTTTGCCCAAAAATTGACCAGGGAAAAAGGAATTCAAGCGGATTTAATTTTTGGTGCCAATGTTTTAGCTCATGTGCCAGAAATAGTGGATTTTGTTAAAGGGGTAAAATTAGCCTTGAAAGCCACTGGCACAGCAGTCTTTGAGTTCCCTTATCTTAAAGGATTGATGGAAAAAAAGTTTGACACCATTTATCATGAGCACGTATTTTATTATTCTTTAATTGCTTTAATTAACCTTTTTAAAAAGGCTGATTTGGAAATTTATGATGTGGAAATGACGCCAATGCAGGGTGGATCATTGAAGATTTTTATATCCCATCCCAACAATTTTAAAATTAGTGAAAATATTGAAAGTTTGGTTAGCGAAGAATTGAAGAGTGGTTTTGATAAAATTGAAACGTACCGAAAAATTAATGAACAAGTTAAAGTTTTAAAAAATGAACTCATTGATTTATTAAAAAAAATTAAAGCAGAAGGTAAAACCATTGCTGCCTATAGTGCACCGGCTAAAGGGAATATTTTGTTAAATTATTTTGGCGTAAACAACAATTATTTAGATTTTATTGTGGACAAATCAGAAGCTAAGCAGGGTTTGTATACTCCGGGGACACATTTATTGGTATATTCTCCAGAAAAAATTTTAAAAGATAAGCCAGATTATCTGTTGATATTGTGTTGGAACATAGCAACCGAGATAGTGGAACAATTGAAAGAGTATCAGGAAACTGGTGGTAAGTTTATTGTGCCAATACCAGAAGTAAAAGTTATCTAAAATTTTATTCAATATAATTTAAACATATAATGGATATTAATAAGTTTTTACAAGAAAATGATTTTATCACTCATGATGGCCTGTGTAATGATCATGGCTGGGAATTATTTTCCATACTACTTGATCAAGTTGGTTTGTATCCGGATTTGACCCCAGGAATTATGCCTTCGCCTTATGGTATTTTTGATAAATTATTAAGTAAAATTGTACCGGCTTCGCAAGAACTTGTGCTTTTGAGGGATAAAAAAATTTTTTTGACATATCGTGATGATAAGTGGTGGAAGGGGTGGCATCTTCCAGGAAGCAATATTAAGCCAAGAGAAAGTCTTTTGCAAACTTGCCAACGAATTGCAGATAATGAAATACCAGGTATTGAGATTAAGAATGCTGAATTGATTTCCACCGTATCTGCGATTCATAATCCACGTTTTCATAATATGGTTATTATTGTTAAAGCAGATTTTGACGGAGAACCAACTGGGGGAGAATGGTTTTCTAGTTTTCCACCAGATTTTCTTGATGTGCAACGTTGTTACATTCCATTCCTTTTACAATTTTTTCAAGAGTAACATTTATGGAGCTTTTTTTATGAAATTTACAGAAACAAAAATTAAAGGGTTGTATATTATTGAATTAGAGCCCAAAATTGATGAGCGTGGTTATTTAAGGCGCGTATTTTGTAAGGAAGAATTAAAGAATAATGGTTTAGATTTTTCAATTGTACAGGCTAGTCAAACTTTAACGAAAATAAGAGGTACAATTCGCGGTATGCATCTACAAAAATCTCCCAAGGCCGAAGATAAAATTGTTCAGTGTTTAAAGGGGTCTGTTTATGATGTGGCTATTGATCTGCGCGAAAATTCATTTACTTATGGTCAGTGGGTGGGCGAAGAATTAACTGCTGATAACCAGAAGATGTTTTTAATACCCAAAGGCATGGCTCATGGTTATCAAACCTTAACTAATGATTGCGAATTACAATATTTTATGTCAGAGTTTTATGCTCCAGAATATTCTGGTGGTGTGCGCTATAATGATCCAGATTTTAAAATAAAATGGCCAATTAGAAATCCAATTTTGTCTGATAGAGATAAAAATTGGCCTTTATTAAATGTATGAAGACAATATTATTAATTGGTAAAACAGGTCAATTGGGTAGCGAAATTATAAAAAGTTCTGTTGATTTTGGTTATGAAGCCGTTGCTTTTGATCGAGAAGAATTAGATGTTAATAACGAAGCGCAGCTTAAAGAAAAAATTAAATTGATTAAACCCGATATTTTAATTAATACCGCAGCTTTTAATTCACCCCCAGTTTGCGAAACTGAACCGAATGCGGCTTTGGCTACCAATTTTGTGGCTGTAAATAAAATGGCTAGAATTTGTAAAGATAATAATATAAAGTTTGTAACCTATAGTACAGATTATGTTTTTGATGGAGAAAAAGGAAGTTTGTATGAAGAAGATGATCTACCTAATCCTTTGCAGGTTTATGGTTATTCAAAATTGGCCGGAGAATGTGCTGCTGTTAGTACTTATCCGCAAGGTTCAATGGTTATTAGAACTTGTGGGGTTTATGGTGGTGAAAAGGGAAGTCCAGAAAAAGGTAACTTTGTTTTAAATGTCATGAAAGGATCTGAGGACAAAGAGTTTGTGGAAGTTAGTTCTGAACAAATTGTTAGCCCAACTTTTGCTGGAGATTTGTGTGTGGCTACATTAAAATTATTAAATCGTGGTGCACTTGGAGGAATATATCACTTGGTAAATGAAGGTTATTGTAGTTGGTATGAGTTTGCGGTAGAAATTTTTAAACTTGCAGGAATTAATAAAGAAGTTAAGCCATTTGATAGAGGAGGAGTAAGTGGTAACTTAAAACGTCCAAAATTTTCGGCTCTTAAAAATATAAAAGCTAAATCTTTAGGAGTGGAATTGCCTTCGTGGCAGGCAGGTTTAAAAACATACTTTGATTTTTTAAATAATATTAAATAAACGATATTTATGAAAGCAAAAATAAAACCAAGAATTGATTTAGAAAATAGAACCAAATTAGAAACTGTCATACCGCTCACCACCCCGTTTGTGATTTTTGTGGATCCAAGTGATGTTTGTAATTTTCATTGCAAGTTTTGTCCTACTGGAGACATTCCTTTAATGAAAAAAGTTTGTCGTCCGCTTAAGGCAATGGATTTTGAGCTTTATAAAAAAATTATTGATGATATTTGCAAATTTGAGAAGCCAATTAAAGTTTTGCGTCTTTATAAAGATGGTGAGCCATTACTAAACCCCCATTTTGCTGACATGATAAGGTATGCCAAAGAAAAAAAATGCGCTGAAAGGATTGATACTACCACCAATGCTTCTTTGCTTAACCCCAAAATTAGTTTGGAGATTATTGAGGCTGGGTTGGACAGAATAAATATTTCTATTGAGGGAGTAAATGAAGAACAGTACGCAAATTTTTCCAGTTATAAAATAAATTTTGAAAAGTTGGTGGACAATATTCGTTATCTTTACGAGAATAGAAAGAACTGCGAAATTATAATAAAAATTTGTGGTGATACTTTATCTGAAGATGAAAAAAAGAAGTTTTATGAAGTATTTGGTGAGATTGCCGATGGTGTATATATTGAGCATACCATGTCTTGTTGGCCTGAATTTGAGTTAAAAGATGTTAAAGTTAATCAAGAGTTGGGCATTTATGGGCAAAAAATTAAAGAAGTTCAGGTTTGTCCTTATCCTTTTTATTCGTTTTCCATAAATTCCGATGGCTTGGCAAGTTTATGTTTTCTTGATTGGTCTAGAAAACTAATTATTGGTGATACTAAAACTGAAAGTGTAAAAGATATTTGGAATGGAGAAAGGTTATTGAACTATCAAAAAATGTTTTTACGGAAAGAGAGAAAAAAGCACCCGTTTTGCAGCAGTTGTGGCCAAATGTCTCATGGCTTGCCGGATGATATAGATAATTATGCCGACGAATTATTGAATAAGTTAGAAAATAAATGAAAAGAAATTTTGTTTCAAACCTAGAGCCGTATAGTTCTGTAAGTTTATCTTCTGTGAAGGACGTAACTGGACTTTTAGAAGATATATTGTCGGCCAAAAATGATTTTCATTTTAAAAAAATAGATAAACCTGTAATACTTTATGGTGCAGGAAACCTGGGGAAAATGGCAAAATTTTTTTTGGATTATTTAGGAATACCTTTTTTTTGTGTTTTAGATAAAAATGTTAGTAAATATAAAAATGACAAATTTTGGCAGGGTGTAAAAATTGTTCATCCTGATGATTTGGGAAAAAAAGAAAAAACAAATTGTTTGTTAATTGTCTGTATAGTCACCAGTCCACTGGTTGTCTTGCATAATGAATTACTAATCAATGGTTGGCAGAATGTGGCTTTTTTTTATGATGTTGCCCAAGCCTATAGTGATGAGTATCCACTGAATAATGGCTGGCGTCTTGATAAATTAAGTGAAAGAGAAGGAAAAAGTATTAAGAGGTTTTTTTCTTTGTTGGCTGATGATAAATCTCAGGCATATTTTTTACAATTTTTGGCTTGGAGAAAATTGCGAGTGGAGTTATTGTTTCATGATTTAGAAATAGATAATAACAATCGTTTTTTTATACCTGAAATAATTAAGGTTTTAAATAAAAATGAAGTTTTTGTTGATTGTGGGGCTTATCAAGGATTGGTAATTGAAAAATTTTTAGAAATTGTAAATAATAAGTACAAAGCAATTTATGCAATTGAACCAGACAGGGGTAGTTTCAAAATACTAAGAGCCCAATTAAAGAATGTCCCTAACGTCAAAATTGTAAATTGTGCTCTGGGTAACAATAAAGGTGAAGAAAAATTTTATGAAGGGTTTGGTTTTGCCTCGAAATTATCTAAAAATGGTAATGATTTGGTAAAGGTGGTAAGACTTGATGAATTAAGGATTGAGGCAACTCTAATTAAAATGCATCTAGAAGGTGGGGAGTTACAGGCTTTAAAAGGAGCAATAAATACTATAAAAAAATGTCGGCCATTAGTAATGGTTACTACTTATCATAATTCTGATGGAGTTTGGAAAATACCGTTTTTTTTAATAAATAATATAAGGAATTATAAATTTTATTTTAGATTGCATTCTTGGGGTGGAACAGGAGCAATAATTTATGTTATTCCCCATGAACGAATTAAATAAAGAAACATATGATAAAAGAAACTTTAATATTTGATTTGGGTTTTCATAATGGTGATGATACAGATTTTTATTTAAGGAAAGGATTTAGTGTGGTTGCAGTTGAAGCAAATCCTAGTTTGGTGGAAGAAGGTGTTAGTCGTTTTAGCAAATTTTATAAAGAAAAAAAACTGATTTTATTAAACAAAGCAGTCTCCAATAGTCAAGGTTCAATAAATTTTTATATACATCCAAATAAATCAGATTGGAGCAGTTGTGACAAGAAAATGGCAGAAAGTGACGGATCATTATCGAGGGAAGTTTCCGTGCCAGCTATTTCTTTTAACGATCTTTGTAAAGAGTATGGCACTCCCTGGTATGCCAAAGTTGATATTGAAGGTTGCGATTTAATGGTTGCTGAACAACTTAGTAATCTTGAAAATAAACCGCCATATATTTCATTTGAAATATCAAAGAAAGATTATGCAGGAATATTTTCTTCTTTGCAACTTGCTGGCTATAAAAAATTTCAGCTAGTTAATCAGTTGAATAATATCAACCGCAAAAGATCAGAGACTCAAAGTAAATTTGAGGGAAAAAATATTGATTATCAGTTTACCAAATTTTCTTCTGGTTTTTTTGGTAAAGATTTGCCAGAAAATAAATGGCTTTCTTATGATAATACGCTTGACCATTATCTTAAATATCGAGAGTTAAAAATTATTGATAATCAGCAGTTGGCACTAGGTTGGTTGGATCTACACGCAAGTTTTTAGATATAAAAAGGATTTATAATGTTTATATGAAAAAGAGAAATTGTCCAATTTGCCAATCATTAAATTCAAAATTAATAATGCCAGTGGTGTTAAAAAATTTTGACAACATAAAAACCCCTTTGAGTACTAGAGTGTCTGAATGTTTGGATTGTGGATTTATTTTTAATGACAACGAAATTGACGTTGAACTACTTAACGGTTTTTATACAAACGATAACTATTATTTTGTTGAAAACAGTTTCGGTACTGGTGGAAAAGACGTTTCTAGGTATGAAATGTATGAAAAAATTCTAGATCCATATATAAATAAACAAGATGTTATAGTTGACGTCGGTTGTGGAAAAGCTCAGTTCGTAAAATATTTGATAGATCAAGGTTATAGTAATACCTGCGGTGTTGAACTCGATAAAAGGATGTGTCAGATTGCCATAGGTCAAGGGATACCAGTTGAAGAAGGTAGCTCATCTAAACTACCTTTTGGCTCTATGTCTGTTGATTTGCTTGTTTATACTCATGTTTTTGAACATTTATGGGATTTAGATTATGATATAGAGCAAGTCAGGGGTTGTTTAAAAGATGACGGTTTTATATTTATTGAGGTACCAAATGCCATGAATTATTCCTCAGCTAGGGTGTTTGATTATTTTTGGTTTTCAATGCCTGAACATATTAATCATTTTAATGAACATTATTTGGAGATGTTAATGGTTAGACATAAGTTTAAAAAAATTATGTCTATAGAAACAATAATGCCCTATAATAACCCATTGTATGGTTATCCATCATTAATGATGATTTTTAGGAAGGTTGAATCCGATTCTGAAATTATTATTGAAAATAAATGTAATAGCAAATTAAAGAATTGTATTGATATTTATATTAGTAATGAAAATGAGAAAGTATCTGAACACCAATTTATTATAAAGGGATTAGTTGATTCAAAAATTAAAGTATTTGTTTGGGGTATTGGAATTGAATTTTTTTCGTTAATAACGTTTACTGAATTATTAAGTTGTAATATTGTGGCTTTGATAGATAAAAATTTGGACAAGCAAAATATGACGGTTGGTGACAGAAATATATTTTCTCCAGAGCGTTTGAAACAAGCTGGAGCAGATTCTGTTGTTTTGTTGACTTCAGTTTTTAACGAGGAACAAATGCGTAAATACTTAAAGGAGATATCTTTTAATGGTAGAATTTTGGTTTTAAATTAAATTTTTATGATTAAAAAGGTTGTTCTTCATATTACACCTCATTTGGGAGGTGGTGTGGGAAGAGTGTTGTTGAATTATTTAATAAGGACCAAGAAGGATTCATTTTTTGAACATAAAGTGGTTTGTCTTGAGTATGCCAATGGTAACGCTTTGAAGATAGGAAAGAATAATAACATAAAGATATTTTCTCAGATGGTAGATAGTAAGAAAAAACTTATTAAATTAATCAGTGAAGCTGATATTGTACTAGTCCATTGGTGGAATCATCCATTGTTATATGATTTTTTAGTGCGAAACGAATTGCCACTTTGTCGTTTGGTTATTTGGAGCCATGTTTCTGGATTTAATCCTCCTTATGTTTTTACTAAAAAGATTTTACAATATCCTGATCGATTTGTTTTTACTACTCCAGTGAGTTTGGAGGCTAAAGAGGTGAAAAAATTAACTATTAGACAAAAAAAAACTTTAGGTGTGATCTGGTCGACAGCTGGGGTAGAGCATGTTAAATCGGTTAAGCTAAAAAAACATTCAGGATTTAATATTGGCTATATCGGCACGGTCGATTATGCTAAATTGCACCCAAATTTTTTAAATATTTGTAATAAAATTAATATTCCTAATGTAAAATTTATTGTTTGTGGTGGATCAAATGAAAAAGAAATTAAATTAGAGGCTGAAAAATTAGGTATAGCTAATAAATTTAATTTTACTGGTCAAATTTCGGATATTAATAAGTATTTATCGGTTTTTGATATTTTTGGTTATCCTTTAAATCCACAACATTATGGCACTTGTGACCAAGTTTTAGTAGAGAGCATGGCAACTGGTATTGTGCCGATAACTTTGGCTAATAGAATGGAAAAATATATTGTAAAGAATAATATAACTGGGGTTGTGGCAAACAGTGAAAATGATTATGTTAGCGCTATAGAAAAATTATACAATAATAAATCTTTAAAAAATTTGTTATCAAAAAATGCTAAAAAATACGCTTTAAATAATTTTTCTTTAACTAGAATGACAAAACAATGGAAGTTAGTTTTTAAAGAAGTAATGATTTTTCCTAAGACTGCAAAAAAATGGCAATTGATAAGGAAAGGTAATGAATTAACAGCTAAGGATATTTTTTTGGAATCATTGGGTAGTTATGGAAAAACTTTCGTTGATTATTGTAAAGCTGGTTCTGTAACTAAAAAAAATGAGGCTGAGGCAAAAATAATTAAGCTTAATAAATTAGCAATTTGGCGGGCAAAAACTAAAGGTACAGTTCACCATTATTGTTCTTTTTTTCCTAATGATAAATATCTAACTGTTTGGAGTAAGTTGTTTGAGAATAATAAATAGTTTATTTTTAATAATTTTTTATGCAAGATAATCCTATAGAAAAATTTAAAAATGAGGCAAAAGAAAGAGCTATTTCGTATGGAAATAATCAGGCTCTTCAAGAAGCCTATAAAAATTTTTTGGAACAAATTGTTAAAGCAAAGTATGCTTATAATTTTTTTTGGCTGGGAGTACCGATTATTCAGGCCCCACAGGATTTGCAAGCTATGCAAGAAATTATCTGGGAAGTAAAACCAGATTTGATTATTGAGACTGGTATAGCCTGGGGGGGTTCACTTATTTTTAGTGCTTCTATGTTGTCATTAATGGAGGCTTGTGGAAAAATAGAAGAGGGGGAAGTAATAGGTATTGATATTGATATTCGTTCCCATAATAAAGAAGCCATTTTGGTTCACCCGATGAGTAAGAAAATTACCATGTTTGAAGGGTCAAGTGTTGATGTGGAGATTATAAGAAAAGTTTCTGCAATTGCTAAGACTAAAAAAAATGTATTAGTTTTTTTAGACAGTAATCATACCCACGAGCATGTTTTAGCTGAACTTAGATCTTATGGGCCGTTGGTAACTGTAGGAAGCTACTGTATTGTTGAAGACACAGGGGTAGAGGATTTGCCAGTAGAATCAACTGCTGATCGGTCTTGGGGTAATGGTAATAATCCCAAAACAGCAGTTTGGGATTATTTAAAAGAAAATAAAAATTTTGAAATTGATAAAATTATTGAATCAAAGCTTATCCTAACCAGTTCACCTGATGGTTTTTTGAAAAGAATTAGTTAAAAAATGATTCCTAAAATTTCCACAATTATACCAACTTACCAAAGACCTTTGTTGTTAAAAAGGGCTATTTTGAGTGTCTTAAATCAATCCTATAAAAATGTCAGAGTTTTGGTTTGTGATAATCATTCAGCTGATGAAACAGCTAAAGTGGTTGCCGAACTTAAAAAAAATGATGATAGAATAGATTATGTTTGTCACAAGGAGAATATGGGTGGTTTGTACAATTTTAATTATGGTTTTTCCCATGTTGCTACAGAATATTTTTCTATCATGTCTGATGACGATGTTCTTCTCCCCGATTTTTATGAGGCCGCTTTAAAAGGTTTTGAAAAATATCCAGACATAAAGATTTTTGCAGGTGCTGCTATTTATATGGATGAAAAAGGAAGAGTATTGGGAGCTCCACATGAAGAAAAAAAAGAGGAATATCTTTTTCCTCCAAGCGGATTTTTTAGAATGATGGAAAGTAAGGATTTAGTTTGGACGGCCATGCTTTTTAAAAGTGATGTTTTAGATGAGGTTGGCTTGTTGAGAGAAAATGTTGGTATTTTGACCAATTTTGATTTTCAGTCGAAAATAGCTGTTAAATTTCCGATTTTAATTCAGGCTAAACCATTTGCTATTTTTGTTTCTCATGATTCTTCTGCCACAGCTTCTTTAGACTATCGCGCAATTTGGCCTTATTGGTTTAAAGTTTATGATAATTTAATTGAACAAAATAAAAATTTGAGTCCAGATCTAAAATTACGAATTAAAGAGACAATAAAAAAAGAACTTGTTTCTAGTTTGCGTGGGCTTGGAATAAAAGCTTTGAAGGAAAATGTTGGTAAAGATTTTAAAGATGTAGTGGATGTCTTAAAGAATTTAGAAGCAACTCGTGAAGTTAAATCATTAAATAGAGTAAATTTTGTTATTAGATTGCCTTTTGGCCGCAAGCTTTTTTTATTTTTAAATAATATAAGAAAAATAGTAAAAAAATTAGTTATAAAGGGAGAACGTCAAAAAAGAAAATTTTCCCCTTATGCTGATTTTTTAAAAATTAATTAAGTTTTTTATGATAGA